>JBDSOQ010000065.1:0-9441 GCA_039914755.1 Nitrosospira sp.
TCCAGCCGGGTTTCGCGCGATTATTCACCCGGAGGCGGATATTCAAAACATGAGCGAATTCGACCCCCGAGTTGTGCTTACCGTCCCTCCGGCGAGCCTCGTCCGTCTTACGCACATCATTTATTTATTGCATGGTTTCAGCGTCCTGATGGGTATTCTAGGGCCGGCGCTTATCATTACGACATTTCTCACCGGTTGGCCTTCGATCATCGCCGTAATCCTTAACTATCTGAAGCGTAATGAAGTGCGCCACACTTATCTTGATTCCCATTTTGGCTGGCAAATACGAACATTCTGGTATACATTGCTCTGGCTGGTCATTGCAGCAATGCTTTTCGCGACAGTCATCGGTATCATATTCGCCTACGTCCTCGCGGTAGGCGCGGGTATCTGGGTGATCTACCGCATCATGCGCGGCTGGATGGCTCTTAATGACGGTAGATCCATGCCGCTCTGAACCGGCAACCCATCGGATCAAAGCATCCCCCACAGCCCGCTACACGACCCCAATTCCAGTTTGTATTGGCTGGGCCGGGTATGCTCGACTCTCGCTTATCCCATCTATTGATGGTTTTACTGCCATCATAGTCACCTCGAGCTTTCTTCCACTGATTTGATCCATAGAGGCCCCGTGCCTATGTGTGTCGCCGTACAGAACCACCTGATCCCGGGCATTAACATCTCACCAGCCTGATCTTCCAACAGCAGAGATTGTGTCTTGGAACACGAGCCCAAAAGCGTCAATACATCGCGGCTAAACGCATACTCTCGGCCCATGGATGGCGAGACGTATCCTTTCAATACGACAACCGATATCGGGATTTATCATGCCTCCGCCTAAAAGCCCCAAGCAGAACAGAATGCTGGCAGCACTTTCTCTTGCGGATTACACACACCTGTTACCTCTCCTTGAGTTGGTATCGATGCCTGCGGGGTATGTAATTTACGACCTCGGGCTTCCCATAAGGTACCTATATTTTCCGACGACCTGCATCGTGACGCGACTGTATGAGACGGAAAACGGCGCGTGCACGCAGATTGGGATCATCGGTAACGAAGGTTTGGCCGATATTTCTGTTCTTTTTGGCGGCAAGAGTAGTCACGCACGCGTAATAGTGCAGAGCACAGGTGAAGCCTATCGAATCAAGGCGGGCTTATTAAAAAGCGAATTTGAGGCGGGAACCGAGCTACGACATCTTCTCCTGCATTTTGCACATGCGCTGATGATCCAGACGGAACAGATAGCGGTTTCAAATCGATATCATACTGTCGATCAGCAGCTTGCCTACTTTCTGCTGATGAGCCTGGATCGCCTCTCGGGCAATGAGCTTCACATCACGCATGAACAGGCTGGAATTATGCTGGGAGTACGCCGGGAAAGCGTAACGGTAGCAGCGAACAAACTACACATGGCCGGCGCGATTCATTGCAGACGAGGTCACATCGCGATAGCAGACCGCAAACAGCTGGAAGCCAACGCGGGCGAGAACTACAAGATCGTAAAAGAAGAGTATGAGCGGTTGCTGGAAACTTATCTATCGTCTGTCACCCGTTTGGGACAGCTTCCCGAGAAACAATTCAAGCGGTTCTTCCAATCAATCGAGTAGTCAGAACTTTTCCCGAACACGACAGTTGCGCCTTGGAGAGGGAAACAAGGCGAGGCGTCCACCGTCAAGCATGAGATCGGAAGAGAGAGAATGCTCAATCCCCAGCAGCCTGTCGGACTTAAAGGAAATCGGCTGCAAAAGCGTCTGGCTGGTTCATATTTCGCCGCTTTTTCGGCCAATAGAATAACTATTGGCCTTCAAAATCCGCAAAATCTGTCCTCACCCAGTCACTTTTTCGCTGCGATTCTTCAAGCCCGACAGGCTGCGAGTGTGCGGTTTCGCACAGACCCACTCCGTTGGGTATGGGACTATTCACGCTGATTAATTAGTGTGGGATATCCGAAGAAAATGAACGTGAAGAGCCGATAACGCTTTCTGCGATCAGATCAAGAATGGAGATCTACCATGAAAAGACTGGGTTTTCTGATGCTCGGCTTGGGATTGACCACGGGAAGCGCTTTGGGTCAGAACGATTACGACACCCGCTCGGCAGATCCGCAATCGCAGGACGCTGTCGTTCGCGCTCAGACTGCGCGCGAAACACGCGTTACCCGGCCCGAACAACAGAAGAATGAGCACGACCGTTCCAGCGAATTTGCTGCTCCGAACGCGATGCCTTCTTCACCCGCTTTTGAAAACCAGCCCGACAAGGGAAAGACATTGGGATTCGATTTTTATCGTGACCCTCTGAACGCGAAAAAGCCGATGCAGACCTTCGAGGAGACCATGAAAGCCGATGTGGCCGCTCGCCCCAAGGTCATGAAAACGCAGCGTGAGCTTCTCCTGCGGCGATACGATTTAAACCCCCGGCTCGATAAAGAAGCGAAAATGTCGCGCGGCAAACCTCTGGCTGTTGGGCCTACGGCGCGTCTACCGGCAGGAATGACCTGGCAAAAATTAGCCGACATGTCTCCACCGGAAATACGGGTAAAAAACATGTTCCCGTATCCAGCCTTACCTCACCCGAAACAATCCCCAGGAGGACAAGTCTTCACCCAGGCTCAGATCGACATGTTTCCACGCCTGGAGCGGTTTGACGTCGAACATGATTTGCCCGAGGCATTTCTTCCGGAGTTTCCTCCGGCCATGTTTCTTCAGAACCGGCCTGAACTAGGAGATGTCTCGCGGGGCGAAGTGGTATCGATCAACAATTATTATCGCCTGTTCAAGGATATTCTGACGCCAGTACAACTGGATGGTCTGAGGATGCTGCTCACCCCTTTCCCGCAGGAAGAATTCAACCCGACGGACGATCGCAAAAGTGCTCAACCCAGCCTGGGAGTGACTTGTCTCGACTGCCATGTAAATGGTCATACGACAGGGCAGTTTCATCTCAGCCCCGATATCCGACCCGAGGAGCGGCGTTTTCGCCTCGATACGGTCAGCTTGCGCGGGTTATTCAACCAGCAGATTCATGGTTCGAAGCGCAGCCTTCGTTCGGTGGAAGATTTCACCGAGTTCGAATTCCGTACCGCCTACTTCAACGGGGACGCGATCCATTCGATGAAAAAAGGCCTTACGATATTCGATCGAATTCACGTGAGTCATATGGCACAGCTTCAGAATATGCTGGATTTCCCCCCCGCGCCAAAACTTAATACCCAGGGCCGGCTCGATCCATCCAAGGCGACGGCACATGAACTTCGCGGTGAAAAAGTTTTTTTCGGGAAGGGCCAGTGCGTGAGCTGTCATCAGCCGCCCTCTTTTCTTGATCAGCAAATGCACGACCTGAAACTCGAACGCTTCGTAAACGAGCCGGGAGACGGACCAATAAAGACTTTCACGTTGCGAGGTATCAAGGATAGCCCCCCTTATCTGCATGATGGCCGTTTGCTGACCCTCGAAGATACGGTTGAATTCTTCAATCTCGTGTTGCAGCTCAAACTGACGGATGAGGAGAAATCCGGCCTGGTAGCTTATATGCGCCAACTATAGTTAACGCTTTGCAACTTGGCGCAAGAGAAAAAGTGGATTTAAATGTATTGAAACTCAGTGGAACACATTCTTAGAATTTTTATGGCTGGAATATAAACGATCGATGTAAAGATGACGAAATAATCAGAGAGAGGACTTATGAGCATTTTTGCTACAACTGCAACGCCAAACCGAAAAGAAGTCGTGTCACTTAGTGGCGCATCTATTCGTAAATCGACAAAACTGGTGCGAAAAGCGGTATTTCCCGTTGCTGGGCTCGGCACACGTTTTCTGCCTGCAACCAAGGCGGTAGCTAAAGAAATGTTGCCAATCGTGGATCGGCCACTGATTCAATATGCGGTGGATGAAGCAGCGGCGGCAGGTATCGAAGAGATCGTTTTTGTCACTCATCGTAGCAAACGGTCTATCGAAGACCACCTCCATCGTGCGGTGGAACTGGAAAACGAACTGGCCTCACAAGAGAAACATGCTTCGCTGAAGACGTTGCGGCAACTCACACCCAACGGGGTCCGTTTCACTTTTGTGCGCCAGGAAGAGCCCAGGGGGCTGGGGCACGCAATTTTATGCGCTCGACATCAAATCGGAAACGAGCCTTTTGCTGTGCTGCTTCCGGATGATCTGATTGATGCCCAACCCCCGGTGCTGGCACAGATGATTTCCCAGTACGAGCAAACACTGAGCAGTCTCGTGGCTGTCCGGCCGGTGCCCCGCGAAGACACCTGTCATTATGGAATTGTAGATGCTTTCGGGGAAGATGCCGAAAGCCGTACCATGAAAATTCGAAGCGTGGTGGAGAAGCCTTCTCCCGATGCGGCCCCGTCCAACCTGGCCATCGTAGGTCGTTATATACTTTCGCCCATGATTTTCGAATGCTTAGCAAACCTTGAACCGGGGATAGGGGGAGAAATACAGCTTACGGACGGCATCGCGCGTCTTCTCAAACTGGAATCTGTGATGAGTTACCGTTACCAGGGCAAGCATTATGATTGCGGTAGCAAGATAGGTTTTTTGGAAGCCACGGTAGCGTATGGTTTGCAGCATCCCGAGGTAGGCAGGCAATTTCGGGAAGTGATACTGCGAGTAGGGCGTGAACTTGCGTCCGAACAGGCCTATCCATCGCATCTTGCTATCGACAAGCCTGATGCTCGTTCGGTGGTGTTGAAGAGTGCCTCAGCCTGAACAACCCAGAGTAGGCTTCCGGATCAGTGCCGAGTTGGGGGGGGGCGCCATGCTTCTGATGTAGTTTGTTTCGGGATTTTTTAATAACAGTGGGACTTTAGAAAGCGGTCCATCTCATTTCATGGAATCAGGTCGACTACACATCCCGCTTGTTGTCGTTGGTTCCGATGGCCATCATTTCGCCGAAACGGATGGCTCGCATAGGCGTCCAAAGTGAATTAAATTGCATTGTATCTTTGGGAAATAACATCACCACCGTTGAGCCTAGTTGAAAACGGCCCATCTCATCGCCTTTTCTGAGCATCAGGTTTTGCGAATCGTATCGCCACTCGCGAACACGTCCAGAGCGTTTAGGATTTACAACACCATGCCACGTCGTGGCAATACTTCCAACGATGGTAGCGCCTACCAACGCTAGCACAAATGGCCCACGCTCCGACTCAAATACGCAAATCACACGCTCGTTGCGGGCGAAGAGGCTTGGAATACCGCGGGCTGTAAGGGGATTTACGGAGAACAACACGCCTGGAACATATATCATACGGGTCAATCGGCCATCGCAAGGCATATGTACCCGATGGTAATCCTTGGGGCTCAGATACAGCGTCGCAAACTTGCCTCCGCGAAATTTCTCAGCCAACTCGCTATCGCCGCCGACCAACGCGGTCGTAGAATAATTATGCCCCTTGGCCTGAAATATCTGATCGCCGCGAATAACGCCTAGCTGACTTATACTGCCGTCGACCGGACAAATAAAGTCTGCTTGGGCCAAGGGCCGCTTCCCGGGGAGCAACGCACGCGTAAAAAAATCATTAAAGGTCCTATAGCTGTGAATATCCGGATTAACCGTTTCGTCCATATTCACATCGTAGCGCTTGATGAACCAGCGAATCAAAAATGCCGTCAGACGACCCGCGCGGGCACTTGCAACCTTTCCGGCAAATACGGTGATTGCCTGCTTGGGTAGCAGATATTGCGGAAGAACCGAAAAAGACGCCTTGGACACTTTGGGTACCTTTGGAAGCCGGACGGTAATTATATTAGGTTGGGTAAATTAAGTCTTGCTAAAACGCCTTGTAGATCCCGTTTGTGCTCGATAGATCAAAAATATTTTGACTGCTTGATATTTTTTCGACACGGGTAGGCCGTAAAAAATTCCAACCGGATTCCACAATGCTTGATAGGAGAAGCTTTTCAGGTACATCGTTTTTTTCCAGTAGTAGGGATTGGGGCCGCACTGAATTTTGAAAGCGCTTCAAACATTATCCGAACTGACAAATGGCGTCCTCGGTATCGTCGGGATACATCTGGCGCCGTCGATCCTCGACAATAGCGAATGATGGTTGACGGAAAACCTAACCCGGGCTCGCAATGGCATCCGCGTGCGCTTCGGCGCCATCCAGCAGTTGTCTTGTTTGTTCTTCCTGCTGCTGCAGTTCCCACATGTGGGCATAAGTAGCGTTTGCTGCAAGCAGCTCCCAATGGGTGCCACGTTCGATAATACTGCCGTTGTCCATGACCAGAATCTGATCGGCATCCGCGATAGTGGACAATCGATGCGCAATGGTCAGCGTAGTCCGATCCACGGCAATACGCTTCAATTCTGCCTGGATGGCTTTTTCCGATTTTGAATCGAGTGCCGAGGTGGCCTCATCGAAAATAATAATTTTTGGATTTTTCAGAATTGCACGCGCAATAGCGACACGTTGCTTTTCTCCGCCGGAAAGTTTCAATCCCCGTTCTCCCACGGTAGTTTCATATTTTCCCGGCAGGCTTTCGATGAAGTCGTGAATATGAGCCAGCCTGGCAGCTTCGAGTACTTCTTCGCGAGTGGCATTAGGGCGCCCGTAGGCAATGTTGTAATAAATGCTGTCGTTGAACAGCACGGTGTCCTGCGGCACGATACCCACTGCTGCACGCAGGCTTTGCTGAGTGACATCGCGAATATCCTGGTTGTTTATCAAAATACGACCGCTGTTGATATCATAGAAACGGAACAGCAGGCGGGCCAATGTCGACTTACCGGATCCGCTATGCCCGACCACTGCTACATTACGGCCGGCCGGTATGTCGAAGCTCACGTTAAACAGAATCTGGCGATTGGACTCATAGCTAAAATTCACATCCTCAAAGCGAACCGCCGCGTGTCCGGGAATGAGATCGGCTGCGTCTGATTTGTCTTTTATCTCCTCATTCTCCGCCAATAAGCTGAACATTTTTTCCATGTCCGCCAGGGAATGCTTGATTTCACGATAAACGAATCCCAGAAAATGCAGAGGCATATATAGCTGGAGCATAAAGGTATTGACCAGTACCAGGTCGCCCAACGACATCGTGCCCTCGATGACGCCATCCGCCGCCAACCACAGCAGCAGGGTGACACCGACCGCGATTATGGCACTCTGCCCGGAATTGAGCGCGGCCAGCGAAGTCTGGTTTCGCACGGCTGCAGTCTCCCATTTTTGCATATGCTCGTCGTAGCGCCGCGCCTCCCATGACTCATTGCCAAAATATTTGACCGTTTCATAGTTCAGCAAACTGTCTATGGCCTGGGTATTGGCTTTCGAATCCATGTCGTTCATGGTGCGGCGAAAGATCATGCGCCACTCGGTAACGATCAGCGTGAGTGCAATATAGGCAGCCAGCGTCGCAAAAATAACCACGGAGAACCAGATATCGTATCTGGAGAGAAGAATAGCGGCTACCAAGCCGATTTCCAGCAGCGTAGGCAGGATGTTGAACAACATGAAGTTAAGCAGAAACGAGATACCTCGCGTGCCGCGCTCGATGTCGCGTGAGACACCGCCTGTTTGACGCTCCAGGTGAAAACGCAGCGACAACGCGTGCAAGTGGTTGAACACCCTGATTGCTACCCGCCGAATGGCGCGCTGTGTCACCTTGGCGAATACGGCATCGCGCAGTTCACCGAACAGTGTGCTGCACAGGCGCAAGATGCCGTAACCCACGAGCATTAGCGCCGGCAGAACCATCAGCGCGCGCGGACGGTCAAGCGCGTCTATGATTTCTTTGAGAATCAGCGGTACAGATACGTTGGCGAGCTTGGCCAGGATCAGCAGTGTCAATGCCGTGATTACCCGGCCTTTGAATTCCCACAGATAGGGCAGCAAAGAACGAATGGTCTGCCAATCGTTGCGATTGGCAGATGGTTTTTCCAGGCGGGTGGGACGCATCAGTTATCTTCGGATGAATGTCAAATGGTGGATAAGTATAACGTGGTGCTGTCGCTAATGACCTCCTGACAGTGATCCCAACGGGCAAGTCGTTTCACGTGCAAAAAAAAGGCGCCCGAGTGGGCGCCCTCATGTCACGCTTCGATAATTTCAGCGGCATTTTATTATAGATTGGTACACCAGATCAACCGGTTGACGGCACCTCGTTCGCACCCTCATCGCCGTCCAGATCCACCGCGCCCTCCTTGAACACCCGGCTTGCGCGAATATCTTCGGCTTCGATAGTCATCAGGTCTATTCGCGAAAGATTTTTCTTCGCCCCGGCGAACAGGCGATTGGCTTGGCGCAGACGCGCTCTATCAAGCGCATTGCGAACGGAACGGGCATTCGCGAAATGCTCCAGCTTCATTCTTAGTCCGATATATTCGCGAAAAGCTTTCTCGCCCTCCGGGCTGAAGCGGTAATTTTGCGCAGCCAGCATGAGCTTGGCGATGGCAACCAGTTCATCGGCGCCATAGTCGGGGAAGTCGATGTGATGCGCTATGCGCGAGCGCATGCCGGGGTTACTATGGAAAAATTTATCCATCCGGTCTTTGTAGCCAGCCAGTATTACAACCAGGTCTTCACGGTTGTTCTCCATGGTCTGTAACAGAATCTCTATCGACTCGGCACCATAGTCGCGTTCATTCTCGGGTTTGTAAAGATAGTAGGCCTCGTCAATGAACAGGACGCCGCCCATTGCTTTCTTCAATACTTCCTTCGTTTTAGGTGCGGTGTGGCCGATATATTGACCCACCAGATCATCGCGTGTGACGGAGACAAGATGCCCTTCACGTACATATCCCAAGCGGTGCAGGATTTCGGACATGCGTAACGCCACGGTTGTCTTCCCGGTACCGGGATTGCCGGTGAAACACATGTGCAGGCTGGGCGCACCGGCCGTCAGATCCAGTTTTTTGCGCAGACGATCGACAAGCAACAGCGCAGCCGTCTCGCGAATACGAGTTTTAACTGGCTTAAGGCCGATCAGCTCAAGATCCAGCTTGTCCAACACTTCCTTGATGTTGGAGTCGCGAAATTCCGCGGCCAGATCAACCGGATTATCATCGTCCGAAGAGACGGGTTCTTTTGAAGGTTTTTTCACGTTTGATCCATACAAAAATAGCCATACAAAGCTTGTACGGGGAAAATTATAAACTTATGCGTGCCAACAGATGCCGCCTGCACTACTTGCCATTCATTGAAATCAGCGTGGTGCTAATGGTACTGTGAGCTCATCCGCCGGTTGAAAAGCATGCAGGGAAGAGGCAGAAACCGACTGAGCGCTATTGCCACCCATTCGTTTCCTGCCTCCAATCAGCCCCTATCCGTCAAAAGGAATAGGGGAGACCCTGATTAATACCGCTCGGCTTCCGGTTTGTCGGTTGCGTAGGAATGAATGGTGTAGCGAATGCAGCGACCTTCCGTTTCCTGACGTACCACGCCAAAGCCCGGTTCGGTTTTGGGACGGTTGACGATGTACGACATGG
>JBDSOQ010000212.1:0-11759 GCA_039914755.1 Nitrosospira sp.
CCTTTACTCTCCAGGCGTCCTTCCAGCTCTGCAATCCTGGCCTCCAAGGTTTCCAGCCTCTTCCTCAGTTCGCTATCTGTTTGCGCGAATACAGCGGATGACATGCAGGCGGCTGCAAGAAACAGAAAAAGACCAAAACATTTTTTTATACCGGTTACTGCACTTCCATTACCCCTGTTTGATCTCGATTTTGGTGACATTTCAATTTCACTTTCTTTTTATATGTGTTGGAGATGTTTACTTCAGATTTCATCACGTCTGTGAAGTTTATGTGATTAATATGTGAAGTAGATGTGAATTATATGTGAGGTTTATGTGAAGATTAAATGAATATTTAATTTTTGCCGGTGAGATTGGGGTTGCTGAGAACTCATTGAAATCAACCGGGATGCAATGGCGTCGATGCATTACCCCACCACCGGGTATCGCGATCGGTGCGACAACTGATATGAGAAGCCGCCAAGGGTCGACTGGCTGGACTATGAATGCGATATGAGCGCGTTTCGGCCGCAGTAAATATGGTTTCAGCCCGTGAGAATAGCCCGCAGCGGCGATAACATGCCTGGCGCGGCGCGCTCGATCTGAGCATGGTCGACTGATGGAGACCCGCCGCTTGCAGTCACGTGTCGATTGTCGGCAAAGACTTCATTGTTGAAGTCGTGGCAGAGGCGGTTTTACCGGAGATCCGTACGCTGACGAAGCTCAAGAAAGCGGATTTAGCCGGTTTCGCGGGCGCGAAATCAGCCGGGTTGCGCTAGTTACCGGAAAACCTCAAGTTTGAGGCATGGTCGAATTAACGCGGTCGTTCCTGAAATACCTCCTCAGCCCGCAGAGGTATTGGCGATCAGGGATATACAACCGGGAAGCCGTCAACGTGTCGACGATCCCCTTCAAGATGGAATGAGTTAAACCCCGCGAGTGCCGGCGGTCGGTTTGCGGCCAGTTTCGCCGCCATTTTTGCTACCTGCACGGCGTCCATAGACCAGGCTATGGGCTTCTCTCAACCGGCAAAACTGTCTTGCACCTGCCTCGACATCATCTCGCGTCCTATGGATTATCCGGGTTGAAACTTCGATAACGTGCGGATCCCCCGTTATTTATTCCAGGCATAGTCAAGCCAGTCGGTGGACTTCCGATTTCCCGGCGTAAGGGCGGGTTTTTTGTTAAAATACGCTTTAATTTCTTAATTTAGTGGAGTATTTAATGGCTGTCGAGAGAACTTTGTCTATCATCAAACCTGATGCGGTTGCTAAAAACGTGATCGGCGAAATCTATTCCCGCTTTGAAAGCAAGGGATTGAAAATAATTGCGGCGCGCATGCTGCACATGTCGCAGGCCGATGCGGAAGGTTTTTACGCGGTGCATCGCAGCCGCCCATTTTTCAGCGATCTGGTGAAGTTCATGATTTCCGGGCCGGTGATGGTGCAGGTGCTCGAGGGCGACGGTGCGATCGGCAAAAATCGGGAACTGATGGGCGCGACGGATCCGAAAAAGGCGGAGAGTGGTACTATCCGTGCGGATTTCGCCGATAGTATCGATGCCAATGCCGTGCATGGCTCCGACGCGCCGGAAACTGCGGCAAACGAAATTTCCTATTTTTTTCCGCAACTCAACATTTATTCTCGCTAGGAAAGTTACGGCTCGGCTATGAGCGTTAATCTTCTCGATTTCGATGCGAAAGGGCTCGCCGGCTTTTTTACGGAAATTGGCGAGAAGCCGTTTCGTGCCAGGCAGTTGCTGCGCTGGATACACCGATGTGGCCAGGCGGATTTTGGCGGCATGAGCGACCTGGCGAAAGAATTGCGCGGTAAGCTTGCTGCAACCGCCGTGATCGAACCCCCGCACGTTATCAGCGATCATGCCGCAGCCGACGGTACCCGCAAATGGCTGCTGTCAGTGGGTGCGGGTAATGGAATCGAGACAGTTTACATACCTGAAGCCAACCGTGGGACGCTGTGCATTTCCAGTCAGGTTGGTTGCGCGCTGGCGTGTACGTTTTGCTCTACCGGCAGGCAGGGATTCAACCGGAATTTGACGGTAGCAGAAATCATCGGCCAGTTGTGGTGGGCAAATAAAGCGCTGGCGGGAGCGTTCGGCGGCGAGTCGGTCCGGGATCGGGCTGTTACGAATGTCGTGATGATGGGGATGGGCGAGCCCCTGGCCAATTTTGAAAATGTCGTGACTGCGCTCGACCTGATGCTGGACGATAACGCCTATGGACTCTCGCGGCGGCGCGTAACGGTAAGTACGTCAGGCTTGATACCCGCCATGGACCGGTTGCGGGAGCGTTGCCCGGTGGCGCTGGCGGTATCCTTGCATGCGCCCAACGATGCGCTGCGCGACCAGTTGGTGCCAATCAACAAAAAGTACCCCATCAAAGAATTGCTGGCGGCGTGCGAACGCTACCTTCAATCCGCGCCCAGAGATTTCGTTACTTTTGAATACGTCATGCTGGATGGGATTAACGATAGTGTGGCTCATGCACGTGAATTGGTTCAGCTGGTACGGCATACACCCTGCAAGTTCAACCTGATTCCGTTCAATCCGTTTCCGAATTCCGGTTACAAGCGCTCATTGCCGGAAGCGGTATCCTCATTTCGGGATGTGTTGATGCAGGCCGGGCTGGTAACCACGGTACGCAAGACGCGCGGCGACGATATTGCCGCTGCGTGCGGTCAGCTGGCGGGAAAAGTCCATGATAAAACCCGACGGTCGAGCCGCCGATCGATGGAAGTGGCAAGATGACGCAGACTCGACAGATTTCTACAGGCATCATTCGTATACAGTTATAGAGCTGATATTCTGAATAGAGGCAAGGTTGGCAAAATGACGGATTCGAGTAATGGACGCGCCTGATAACCGCGATACCACCCCTGGGGCGGACGAAAAACCAGCCCGGACTGAAACGGGCGTGGGCGAATTATTGCGAGCGGAACGGTTGGCGCGTGGCTTGAGCATCGAGGATGTGGCGCGGCAACTGCGCCTGGCGGCGCGGCAGATTACGGCGCTCGAGGAGGATGACTACGATAAGCTGGCGGGTGGAACATTTGCGCGCGGATTCGTACGCAATTACGCCAAGCTGTTGCAGATGGATGCTGCACCGTTATTGCAACAATTGGATCAGTCGCTTCCGCCGTCTGCCCCTCAAACCATTACCTACCAGATCGAAGGTGTTCCGTTTCCTTCGAAGCAGAAATCTGGAAGCCGCAACCTGATTATCGCGGGTGCGATAATTCTGGCGTTGCTGCTGCTGATATATGAAATTTACCGTGGTAACGAGGCTAATATCGCTAATATCGGCAAGCAGCCCAGCGTGAGTAGTGAAACCGGAGCTGGGGCTGAGGAAGCAACCGATCCGTCGCAACTTCAATCCCCTGACGTAACCCCAAACGGCGAGGGTGGCGCTGTCTCGCCTGCCGGGAAAGCCGCGGCAGGCGAGAAAGAAAGTACTGCGCAGCTTCCCGGTCCTGCCCCTGCGCTCGTCTTGTCTCCGCCGCCGGCACGGCAAACCGCTCCGGCCGCCGCCGTGCCTGAACCGGCGAACGCAGTTTCCGCAGGGTCGGCGAGCCAATCGGCGAATACGGCCGCCGCCTCTCCAGTCGCGAATGGCGGAGCGAACGGTATTCGCTTGATATTTTCGGGAGAATCATGGACCGAAGTCAAAGATGGCAGAGGCAGATTGCTCCTGTCGCGGATCAACCCCCGGGGCACCGAGCACGTTCTGCAAGGTATGCCGCCATTCTTCCTGACGATCGGGAACGCGGCTGAGGTCAAGCTGGTCTACAATAACAAGCCGGTTGATCTGGCGCCTTATATCAATGCATATGGTGGAACGGCGCGATTGTCACTCAAATAGAATTTCAACATTTATAAGATTCTCATACTTATCATGACTATGTCTCAAAATGCTTTTCCCCCACGTCGAAACAGTGTGGGTGTTTACGTGGATAAGATCAGGATTGGCGGTGGTGCACCGGTGGTGGTGCAATCCATGACCAACACCGATACCGAAAATGAAGTCGCCACCGCGGTACAAGTGGCGCAGCTCGCGCGCGCGGGATCCGAGCTGGTGCGTATTACCGTCAATACCCCGGCCGCCGCGAAAGCGGTGCCGGCTATCCGGGCGCGCCTCGACGACATGGATTGTCACGTGCCGCTGATAGGCGACTTTCATTTCAACGGCCACAAGCTGGTGACCGACTACCCCGGTTGTGCGAAGGCGCTGGCGAAGTACCGTATCAATCCCGGTAATGTCGGGCATGGAAAGAAGCGCGACGAGCAATTCTCCATTCTGATAGAAACAGCTTGTAAATATGACAAGCCGGTGCGTATCGGCGTCAACTGGGGTAGCCTGGATCCGGAGTTGCTGGTGCGCATGATGGATGAGAACGCGCGTTCCCCCGATCCGAAGGACGCGTCGCTCGTGATGCATGAGGCGTTGATCACCTCTGCGCTGGAAAGCGCCGCCAGGGCGGAAGAGATTGGATTGGGGCGCGACAGGATTATATTGTCCTGCAAGATGAGCGGCGTGCGTGACCTGATCACCGTTTACCGTGATCTCGCAGCACGATGCGACTATGCGCTGCATCTAGGGTTGACGGAAGCAGGCATGGGTTCCAAAGGAATCGTTGCTTCCACCGCCGCGCTATCCGTGCTGCTTCTGCAAGGCATAGGCGACACCATACGCATATCGCTTACACCTGAGCCCGGCGGTGACCGCTCACGTGAAGTCATCGTTGCCCAGGAAATCCTGCAGACCACGGGGCTGCGCGCATTTGTGCCTCTGGTCGCGGCATGCCCCGGTTGCGGCCGCACCACCAGCACCTATTTCCAGGAACTGGCTGAAAGTATCCAGGGCTACGTGCGCAGCCAGATGCTGGTATGGCGCGAAGAATACGATGGCGTGGAAAACATGACGTTGGCTGTGATGGGATGTGTGGTCAACGGTCCCGGCGAAAGCAAGCATGCCAACATCGGCATCAGCCTGCCCGGATCGGGAGAAAGGCCGGTTGCGCCGGTTTACGTGGATGGACAGAAGTCTGTAACCTTGAAAGGCGATAATATCGCGGGAGAGTTTCGCCAGATCGTCGATGAATATGTGCAGATGAAATATCCGAAGAAAACGGTCGATGTCCAGTAGAACGCTGCAAGCCATCCGCGGGATGAATGACATCCTGCCCGATCAGATATACCTGTGGGAGTTTTTCGAGCAAGTTGTGCATGACTGTATGGCGGCTTTTGGTTACCGGAACATCCGCATGCCAATTGTCGAGCAGACCGACTTGTTCGTGAGATCGATTGGTGCGGTAACGGACATCGTCGAGAAAGAGATGTATTCCTTTTCGGATCAACTGAACGGCGACAGTCTGACGCTGCGTCCCGAAGGAACCGCTTCCTGTGTGCGTGCAGTGCTGGAACATAACCTGCTCTATGCGGGTTCGCAACGACTGTATTATTCGGGCGCGATGTTTCGCCATGAGCGTCCTCAAAAAGGCCGTTACCGGCAATTCCATCAGGTAGGCGCCGAAGCGCTGGGTTACGCCGGTCCGGATATCGATGCCGAACTCATCATCATGTGTGCGGAATTATGGAAAAGATTGGGTATTTCCAATCTGCGCCTGGAAATCGGCACGCTTGGAAGCACCGCGTCCCGCGCCGTGCACAGGTCTCGATTGATCGGATACCTGGAGCGGCATCTGGGCAAGCTCGATGACGATGCTCGCAGGCGGCTGCACAGCAATCCGTTACGGATACTCGACAGCAAGAATGATGAAATGAGAGAGGTTATCGACGGCGCGCCGCGATTACTGGATGACCTGGATGAGGATTCGCTGGCACATTTCGAGGGGTTGCAGCGACTGCTGCGCGATCAGGGAGTCGATTTCGAGATCAATCCGAGGCTGGTGAGGGGCCTGGATTATTACAACCGTACCGTGTTCGAGTGGATAACCGGCAAGCTTGGTGCACAAGGTGCAGTATGTGCCGGCGGACGTTATGACGGACTGGTGGAACAGATCGGGGGAAGGGCCGCTTCGGCGGCACCGGCGTGCGGTTTCGCACTGGGGGTGGAGCGCGTGCTTGCGCTGATATCGATGGAAAGTGCGGACGACATACCGCATTCCGTACCGGATGCTTACGTGATACATCGTGGTGAAATTGCAGATGGCTTTGCCTGGAAAACCGTCAGGTACTTACGGGACAGAGGGCTCCGGGTAATTTTACATTGCGGGGAAGGCAGCTTCAAAGTCCAGATGAGAAAAGCGGATG
The DNA here is from genome assembly GCA_039914755.1 of Nitrosospira sp. Lineage (GTDB taxonomy): Bacteria > Pseudomonadota > Gammaproteobacteria > Burkholderiales > Nitrosomonadaceae > Nitrosospira. The sequence continues at coordinate 6,268 of JBDSOQ010000212.1, forward strand.
CCAGCGGGGCGCGTTTTGCCATTATCATTGGTGACGAGGAAGTGCAAGCCGGCGAAATAAGCATCAAACCGCTGCGCGAAGCGGCTGAGCAGGTGAGGGTCGGGCTCGCGGAAGCAGCGGACCTGCTCAAAGGAAATTGATGGGAAAGCAGGAATCAAGAAAGCAAATCATTAATTCGGGAAGCTAAATGGCAACATATGATCCGGAAGAACAAGAGAACATAGAGGAACTGAAGACGTGGTGGCGCGTATACGGCACGCAGGTAATCGTGGTCATGGCCGTTTTTGTCGCGAGCATAGCGGGCGTGCAGGCGTGGAATTACTACCAGGGGCAACAGGCTGACCAGGCGGTGGAATTGTACGATTCGCTGCTGCAGGTTCGGGGGAGCGGGGATGCCAGGAAAATCAGCGATGCGGCTGGTTTGGTAATGGCGGGGTTCGCCAGCAGCGGCTATGCCTCTCGCGCAGCGCTGATCTCCGCGCAGGCCAGCCTGGACGCCGGCGATTTGCAAAATGCAAAAAGCCGTCTGCAGTGGGTGCTGGATAATTCGAAGGAAGAGGAACTGAAAGACCTGGTACGGTTGCGGTTGGCGGGCATCCTGCTAGATGAGAAAAAATACGATGACGGCCTGCGTCTGCTGGAGACCGGGCACGGCGAATCTTTTGATGGACTCTATGCCGATCTTAAGGGCGATCTGCTCGCCAACGCAGGCAAAGTTGCCGAAGCGCGTGCCGCTTATCAAATGGCAATCGACAAGATGAGTAAGCAAGGCACGTATCACAATATCGTTCAAATGAAACTGGACGCATTGTGAAATCCGCAGGTAATTTGAGCTTTCAACCTAAATCCGGTAGTTGGACGGGGTGAAGTGTACGGTCAGGGCAAGGCGCAACGACGCGAAATGCGACCGCGCAGGGGCGGAGCAGTGCCTTCCGCAGGAAGGTGCGACCCCGAAGCGGGATGCGGGCGCCCCCTTGTGTGTGGAACGCGATCGCGGTATCCCCTGCGCTGCCCAGATCCCCGCTTCGCGGGGCGCCGTTCCATTCCAAGAAGTTGCAACGCAGCCATGTGCCCCAAAAACTGTGCAATTCTCCCCGTAGCGCCCTCATCCGGAAGGTGAGCGTCAAATAATATGAAATATTGCTATTAATCAAGACACTGATCTATTAAATGAGCGGTCAACTACCGGATTTAGGTTCAATAAAATCAGAACAAATCATCGAAGACGAGGCGTCGATGGCACATTCTGATCCCTCAAGGAAATGATGGCCGGCCACCCATCGACGCGCAATCGTTTTTTTTTGTAAATCTCAAAAATGTCCTCAAGCAAATTGATACCCATGGTGGCGCTTCCCGGAAGACTCATTCAGAGGGGCGCCAGAATGGCTGACGCTATTCGGCGGTGTTTTCTGCTGCTGACGTCGACATTCGTGCTTTCGGGATGCGCCGGCATGATAGATATGGGTCGTGAGCTGGCAAGCAGCCTGGCGGATATCGATATTTCCGGCTTCACCGAAATGTTCGTTGGCAAGGCGCCTCAGATGAGTCCGGAGCAGATTGCTCAGTTGGAGGTCATTCCGCCCGCTCGCACGTTATGGAAGGCTGGCGTCGAGGAAGGCCAGGCGGCGGTATTTCTGCCGGTATTCGAGAACGGCACGGTATATGTAGCCAGCACGAATGGTCTTCTCGTGCGTTTTAATGCGACGACGGGCAAAGCGTCGGGCGTTATCGATACGAAACACAAATTGTCGGGCGGCGTTGGCACGGGTGAAGGCCTGTTGCTGGTTGGAACCTTCAAAGGCGAAGTTTTGGCGTTCGATGAGAAAAGCGGTAATCGGCTATGGAAGGCACAGGTATCCACCGAGGTGCTAAGCCCACCGCATGCGGCAAACGGTATTGTAGTGATTCGTACGGGAGACGGCAGAATCTTCAGCCTGGAGGCGAGCAGCGGCAAGCGCAAGTGGATTTACCAGGGCGCCACCCCATCGTTGACCGTGCGAAGTTTTGCGGGCGTTCTGATCTCGCATGACACCGTCTATGCCGGTTTCCCGGGAGGTAAGCTTGTGGCGATAAATTCATCCACCGGCAGTGTAACCTGGGAAGCAGCTGTAGCACGACCAAAAGGCGCGTCCGAACTGGAGCGGATCGCCGATGTCACCAGTTTGCCGGTAATGGATGAGAAGCAGGTATGCGCTGTCGCCTATCAGGGACGTGTTGCGTGCTTCGAAATTACGACCGGCAATCAAATCTGGGCACAAGATGTATCAAGCAACGCCGGCCTCGCCATGGATAGCCATTACCTTTACGTAAGCGAGAATAGAGGCGCGCTGGTGGCTTACGATAAAACGGACGGCACCCGCATCTGGACGCAGAGTCTACTGGATGGAATCCGATTGTCTCCACCGCTCGTTCGCGAGGCTCGCATCGTAGTGGGAGATTCGTTAGGATATGTGAATCTCATCAGGAATGACAACGGCGCCATCGTTGCGCGATCCCTCACTGACGAGGGCGCCATCGTTACTCGTCCGGTGCCGCTACCTGATGGTTTTGCTGTCCAGACCCTGAAAGGTGGAATTTATGCATTCGGCACAGAATCGATGGCGGCGCCACCCCGGCTGCCCGGTCAGTCATCTTCGATACTGCGATCACCGCAAAGCCAGTTTATCTGCGCGCTGCTTCCATTCTGTACGCCGTAGTCAGTGAACTACAATCAACGAGCAGGAGTGGAAATCCGGGAAAGACCCCTTTTACAGAAGAAGCGTGAAAGGGATAAGGAATCGGCTTTTTTCGGAAAATTACTATTATGAAACCTACTCTTGTGCTGGTCGGCCGCCCCAATGTCGGGAAATCAACGCTCTTCAACCGCTTGACCCGTAGTCGCGACGCGATCGTGGCGGATATTCCGGGATTGACGCGAGATCGCCACTATGGCCACGGTAGACTGGGGGATAAGCCTTATCTCGTTGTCGATACAGGTGGTTTCGAGCCAATGGCGACGGAAGGCATCCTGCATGAAATGGCCAAGCAGACGCGACAGGCGATCGATGAGGCTGACATGGTCCTATTCATCGTCGACGGCAGGCTGGGCCTGGCGCCGCAAGATAGAATCATTGCGGAGCAGCTGCGCAAAACGGGGCGCAAAGTCATACTGGTGGTAAATAAAACCGAAGGCATGGCGTCTTCCGTCGTTACCGCCGAATTTCACGAACTGGGTGTGGGAGATCCATGTGCCATTTCCGCCATCCACGGCGACAATGTCAATGATCTGGTTGAACTGGCCCTGCTGCATTTTCCCCCGCCGCAAGATGACGAAACAAAAGACAAGCATCCGAAAATCGCCATTGTCGGGCGCCCCAACGTCGGGAAATCAACGCTGGTGAATACAATGCTGGGGGAGGAGCGCGTCATCGCTTTCGATCAGCCGGGTACGACGCGTAACAGCATCTATATCGATTTCGACCGTAACGGCCGCACGTATACGCTGATCGACACCGCCGGTTTGCGCCGTCGCGGCAAAGTGCTTGAGGCGGTAGAGAAGTTTTCGGTAGTGAAAACCCTGCAAGCAGTAGAAGATGCCAACGTGGTCGTACTGGTCCTCGACGCGAGCAGCGAAATTTCTGACCAGGATGCACACATCGCCGGGTTTATTCTGGAGGCGGGCCGCGAGCTGGTGCTGGCAATCAACAAGTGGGATGGCCTGAGCGAGCATCAACGCGACACTATCAAGAGCGAAATCGCCCGAAAACTGCCTTTCCTGGTGAGTTTCGCGAAGTTCCACTACATCTCGGCATTGCGTGGCACCGGTTTAAAAGGATTGCTCCCATCCATTGACGCCGCCTATGCCGCCGCGATGGCGCAGCTATCCACCCCCAAACTCACCCGTGTCCTGATGGCGGCGGTAGAGAGGCAGCCACCGCCGCGTGCAGGCATGTCTCGTCCAAAGCTGCGTTACGCGCATCAGGGTGGTTCGAATCCGCCTTTGATCGTGATCCATGGCAGGTCCCTCGATCATGTGCCCCAAACCTATCAACGTTATCTTGAAAATATGTTTCGCGAGACTTTCAAACTCGAGGGTACGCCGTTACGGGTGGAATTCAAGACTGGACATAATCCCTACGCCGGGAAAAGCCCGGCGCCGCTCAGCGAGGCGGAAGCAAAACAAGCGCATCGCCGCCGCAGATACGGCCGAAAGAAATATGGATAACTATTGATTTCGCTCCAGGTTTCAGTAGAGCATGGGGAGCTTCCGAACAATGCCTCGTCTCGTCGCATGCGCTAAGGCTCGCCGAGGCTGGGTCACCGATATCTAATGCAATATCCTCGGCACACTCAGGATAAATTCCGGAATCGGTGCGTCGAAACGAAGGCCGTCTTCAGCCACCATCTGATAACTCCCTTTCATCGACCCAACCGGCGTCGAAATGGCAGTGCCGCTCGTATACTCAAAGCTGTCGCCGGGCTTCAGCAGCGGTTGCTCACCTACTACGCCGAGACCCCGTACTTCCTGCACACCGCCGCCCCCATCCGCAATAATCCAATGGCGGCTTATTAGCTGTGCCGGGACCGTGCCGGTATTGGATAGGACGATTGTATAGGCGAACACATACCGATCGAGCGCCTCGTCCGATTGCTCCGGAAGATAGGTCGTGAGGACCTTTACCATAATTTCGTATTTTGTGCTTTCAGCCATATCCGCATTGCACACTATTTTTCACCTGACGGCAAGCGTGACGCGTTATAAAATTGTCCGGCTGACGAAATTTGAGGAGAGAGGGGGCTTAACCTAAATCCGGTAGTTGACCGCTCATTTGATAGATCAGTGTCATGATTAATAACAATATTTCATGTTATTTGACGCTCAACTTCAGGGTGAGGCCGCTACGGGGAGAATTGCACAGTTTTTGGGGCACATGGCTGCGTTGCAACTCCTTGGAATGGAACGGCGCCCCGAAGCGTCGCCCGAGGGGCCCCGCGAAGCGGGGATCGGACAGCGCAGGGGATGCCGCGATCGCGTTCCACACGCAAGGGGGCGCCCGCATCCCGCTTCGGGGTCGCACCTTCCTGCGGAAGGCACTGCTCCGCCCTGCGCGGTCGCATTCCGCGCCGTTGCGCCTTGCCCTGCACCTCAAAAACCGTACACTTCACCCCGTCCAACTACCGGATTTAGGTTTAACAGCTGAAGCTGTTAGCGTCAAGCCACCATTTACGGTTAAAATCCAGTTTTTTGTTTACAAGGAAGCCCTCCATGGCTAATTATCGCATCGCCCCGAGCATTCTTTCTGCAAACTTTGCCAAGTTGGGCGAGGAGATTACCGCTGTTATCGATTCCGGCGCGGATTTTATTCACTTCGATGTGATGGATAATCACTACGTGCCCAATCTTACTATTGGTCCACTGGTATGCAGCGCGATCCGTCCCCTGACGGACGCGGTTATCGATGTGCATCTGATGGTCGAGCCGGTGGATCGTATTATTCCTGACTTCGCCAAGG
>JBDSOQ010000126.1:0-5988 GCA_039914755.1 Nitrosospira sp.
CAACGACTAGACAACATTTCTGAATTCTGCTATTAAGATAGTGGCTATTAAAATGGTCGTTTCTCAGATTTGAATGGCCGAAACGCTCGTATAATTTATTCGTCTAAACCTATAAAGGAGATTAAAAAAATGAAATACTCGCTCCTCGCCGCCGCTTTGGTAACACTGACCTTTAGCGCATGTGATCAAATGAGAGAGAAAACCCCCGGGGAAGGAAAACCGGGGCAATATCCACCCAGCCTGTGGGATAAACGTGAAGGGCAACTTAGCGATGCGGAAATTGATGCTGCGCAGAAAGAAGGCGCTGCTGAAACCGACTCAAAAAAATCCGCTGACTCGGGATATACGCCCGCCAGTCCTAAAGAGACCGATGTTAGCGGTAAGCCCGCAGATTAATTGGTAATGGGCAGAATTTAATAATGCCGTCCCTAGGGACGGCATTTTTTATCGGGAAATGCTTCCGGAAAGCCCGCCACTTCACATCCCTATGGCCGGGTTTGAATGATCCCGGAGCTTTTGTTACACTATGGTTTCTCTCTGAAACTACAGGATGACTTAATGATGAAATACCTGCTCCTCGCTGCTGCCGTAACGGCATTGACGCTGACCGCTTGTGACGGCAAAAAACATCCCATGGATAAGCCACCTCCCTCCGCCTCGGTTGAACGTGACTCAGCGCCGAATTTTGACGACCTTGATAAACCTTCAGCTGATGGGGCTGCTGGTAGTCACGACGCTGCGAGTGGCGACAATGTCAAAAAAGAAGAACCTGCCAAATAAAAAACTGATAAAGGCTACTCTCAGCAAGATTTTATAAGATCATGGATCTAGTGACTCAGTCCAAACCGGCAGATAGCAAGCTCAACCACTCGTCTTGAGGGAAATTTCGACTTGTTTGGGGGTATTTTTGCTATATAATATGATCCGTCACAACCTATTTCTATTTTTATTAAGGACTCCCCGATAATGAAACTATCACTTCTTGCCGCTGCTTTGATGGCACTTGCTCTCACAGCCTGCGACAGACCAAAACAAGCCCTGCCTGAGAATTCCACCACATATGGAACCAGAACAGAAGAAGGCACGACGATGGATCAAGAGCGTGCCGCTGCCGGTACCCCAGCCGAGCACACAGCTGCTGCTGCTGATGGCGAGGATGAATATTCAGGTCAAGCCGTTCTCCCCGGACACGCGCTTGATGGCAATGGCAACCCCGTAAAGGAAGGTCAAAGCGCCATCCCAGCCGCTCACTAATAAAGTGCACCGGCCAAAAAAGCCATCCGCAGGATGGCTTTTTTATTGATCAGATAGTGCACTGGATAACCTCGCTTCAACCTCCCCATTATCCATTTGCAGAACTCGTTGTCCGGCCTGCGCTCGAGAGACGAAACGTTTTTTGCCACATTAAGTTTAAGTTTTAAACCAACTTGGAGAGAATTAGATAATGAGACTCACATTCCTCGCTGTAACCCTTGCGGTACTCGCCATGACTGCCTGCGGCAAGCCAAACCAAGCGCTTCCCGAACAGGAAAAAGATAATTTCGCCAAAGTGATATCGCAATCTGCCGCACCTGCTGCGCCGGATTCCGCTGCTGACGAAAGCACAAACGCTTCTACCGAAGCGAAATAGATATAAGATCAAGCCTGCCGAAGGAAGATAGCAGCTATGTTGCGCCACCAGGGCAGCGACGGGCCGCGCTAAAGATGCAGTAAGCAGGAAGGCAGGGGAAGGAAAGGATGCTTTGGCGGGCTCGGTTGGAAAGCGAGAAAAGACGCTTTGGATGCGCTGAAGTAACCGGTAATCACAACGATAAAAGCCGCCCTCCACTTGAAACGGGGGTGGCTTTTATCGTTCCGGAAGTTGTATTTATAAAACCTGAATCCTGCAATGAGTCATTCAGAGCAGCTGGCGCCAACTAAAGCCGTCGCTCTGATCGGCGACACCAATCCAGTCTAATTCACAGTTCAAGGCGCCACTCAGCATTGTTTGCGCAAGCAACGGGGTATTGTTTTTTTGGCTCAAATGCGCAGCGATGACGTGTTGAAGGCGACTGCAGTCAAGACTTGCAAGAAGATTCGCTGAGGCAGCGTTCTCGAGATGGCCAAGACGCCCGCCTACGCGTCGTTTAAGACTTTGCGGATAATTGCCGTTTGCGAGCATCTGTGCGTCGTGGTTGCATTCGAGTACCAGCGCATGGCAGTATTTCAGCATCGCCTCGATATGGGGCGTCGAACACCCGGTATCGGTCAGTACGCCTAACCGGAATGCGCCATCGCCAAACACGAACTGCGCGGGTTCCTGAGCGTCATGCGGAACCGGATAAGGCTCGACCTCGATATCCCCAATGGAGAAACGCTGGTAATCCTCTATGATATTAATTCGTGGCAATAACGCAAACGCCTTCCCCACACTGCGCAAGGTGCCGTGCGTTAACCATACCGGGGTGCCAAATTTGCGCGCAAACCGCGCCACACCACCGATGTGGTCGTCGTGCTCGTGAGTGACGACAATTCCATCGATCATGCCAGGCTCTAGGCCAAGCCGCGTAAGCCGGATGACGGTTTCCTTCAGTGTAAAACCGCAATCCAGCAGCAACCGGGTATTTGCCACTTCAACGACAAGACCGTTACCTCGTGAACCACTACCTAAACAGGCAAATCGCATGTTTGATGAGAAAGAAAAAGTTTTGAAAAAATACAATACAGAGGCATGCATGCCATTCAGTCTTTCCGGCATGGCAGTCGACTTCTGGAATTTGTGCAGCTCTCGCGAGATGATGGCGCGGCAGGTTGCGAGACGGTTTTGCCGGTTGAGAGAAGTCCATAGCCTGGTCTATGAGCGCCGCGCAGGTAGCAAAAATGGCCGCAAACTGACCGCAGTACTCGGGTAGGCTCGCAGAACCGTCTAATGGATTATCCGGGTTCAAAGCTTTGACGATCTCGCCAAGGCGCGTATCTATCAAGGATTATACGTTAATGGATTGCGCTGGCTTGAGAAGCCTGTTACTACCTGAAAGTAATTCGAATATTTTATCCGGGGGTAGTGGCCGCGCAAAATAGTAACCCTGGATTTCGTCGCACCCACGCTCACGCAGGAAATCGAGTTGTTCAACCGTTTCTACACCCTCGGCTACAACTCTGACATTAAGACTGTGGGCCATATCGATAATTGCGGTTGTGATTGCAGCATCCGCGGAATTTGTAGTAATGTCCATAATAAAGGAACGATCGATTTTCAACACATCGATAGGGAATCGTTTTACATAGGCGAGACTCGAATAGCCGGTCCCGAAGTCATCGATCGAAATCTGGACCCCCAGTATTTTCAATCTCTTGAGAATACCGGTTGTTTTTCTGGCATGCGTCATCAGCGAACTCTCGGTCAGCTCTAATTCCAGCAAATCAGAATCGATACTGTTCTCTCTCAGCGCTCTTTCTGTTTGCAATTCAAATTCGAGCAATTCCGGATGAACATCGTTTTCCTGCGTCGCCCGAATAACGTCCTCGTTGAGCGTGCTCTGCAGGAATTGCCTGCCGGACACGTTGACCGACACCGGGATCTCCCCTGCTCCCGCGCGCCGCCATTCCGCGATCTGCCTACAGGCGCTATCGATAACCCAGGCACCCACCCGATTGATCAATCCGGTCTGCTCGAGGTCCGGTATGAATTCCGCCGGTGCGACGAACCCATACCCCGGACGCTTCCATCTTATCAGTGCTTCCACCCCCGTGATCCGCCCCATGGAAAGCTCGACTTTCGGCTGATAATGCAAAACGAATTCATTTCGGTCGAGAGCCCCCCGCAGTGCATTTTCCTTATCCAGCTTCTCGATTGCCCGCGCGTTCATTTCTGCCGTAAAGAAACGGTAAGTATCCCTGCCCGCGCTTTTCGACCGATACATCGCGGCATCGCCATTTTTGACGAGGGTATATGCATCCACGGAATCCGACGGATAAATGCTGATACCGATGCTCACTGTCACGGTGATTTGATGACCTTGCAATGTAAAAGGTTGGCGTAATACTTCTCTGATCTTGCTCGCAACCATGCCCGCATCCCCTGAACCGTCAGGAGTGACCAGTATGCAGCCAAACTCATCACCGCCAAGCCGCGCAACCATGTCGGTGATACGCAGGCACTCCGATAAACGATGGCTGAACTGGCACAGCAATTCGTCTCCCCGGGCACGCCCAAATGTGTCGTTTATACTTTTGAAGTTATCAATACCGATAAACAGCAGGGAGATGATGCGGTGATTCGCTTCCGCCTGTTTGATGATCTTCTGAAGCGATTCATCGAATAAAATACGATTGGGGAGGTTTGTAAGGGCGTCATAATGCGCAAGCTGCGGTAGCGGCTGGTCAGCCCCCTTGCGAAGCGTAATGTCTTCCATCATCCCCACGACTCGATATACCCCATTCGAATCCTTTATCGGGAAGGTGCGGGAATGCACCCAGCGTATCGTATGATCTGGCAGGAGCAGCCGATAATCATGATCGGCTCCACCGTGCGGCAACTCTGCCGCTTCATGAATGACTCGTTGCATGTCTTCTGGATGAACTGCCTCGAGAAATTTTTCCGGTGTGTCGGAGCGCGCGATACGCCGGCCGGTCATCTTCTCCCATGCGGGATTAACATAACGAAACGTTTTATCATGGATGTCCCAGATCCAGACGATTTGAGGGAGATTGCCGGCAAGCTGATCGAATAGTTCTTCCGTTCCGTTCTGGGAGGCGGTCCGCTCGCTGAGCGTGGCATCAAGACCCGAAATAAATTGCTGCAGCTCTTTCTGCAGCAATTTTATTTCCAGAACATCATGGATATGCGTCAATATCTTGAGCCGATCGAAGGGCTTGGTGATAAAGCCTTTCGCACCGGCGCGCAGTGCACGCTCCTTCTGATCCGGCTGGGCGGTGATTACCAGAACAGGGAGACAGCCGCCGGATTCAAAACGGGATTCGGTGTCGTACTCCATTTCCGATTCCACCAGCCTCAAGCCTTCCATCACCTGGAATCCATCCATTTTGGGCATCATCAAATCGAGCAGAATGAGATCATATCGATTAGCGCGATGCAGATCACAAACCTCTAGCGGATCCACTGTCGAAGTAACTGAAGTGTAGCCAGCGGCAGAGAGCATGGCACGGATCAGTTCGACATTGACTCTCCTGTCGTCCACGATCAGGATGCTGGCATTGAGAATATCGGAAGAAGTCGTCATGGGGGCTCTACTTAATGTTTGTCAAAACCATTAACCCGGAAGTTTCATAGATTCACGTGATGATTGCGCGCGTCAATTTATGAAACATCCGGGTTAACAATGGTTTATCCGTATTGGTTGCCATCTTCGGCCCATCTTGACGCTTGATAATTCGGTTTATGCTCGTCACCTGTCTTCCCTTCGCCCGCATCAGGAAGCTTCATTCGCTTAATAGATCAGGAAAACGCCGATCCCACATACGGCGCAACAGCTACGCGAACGCATCATAGTCCTGTTCATCGTAAGCAACAATACTCGCTGAGAACATTGAACATGAGCAGGATTGGAACTGGCCTTTAGCCAGAAGATGTACTATTGAACATAAGCAGAATTCGTGCCAAATTTTTAAAGGCACTGTTTCCGGCCATGAGGGAGTTTTTGCAGGAGGACGGGAATATCTATTGTAAAATTTACCGATAAGCAGCCAAGCCAAGGTGAAGATGGTGTCCTCGTGCAAGTTGGCCGTCCAGGCCCGCAACCTTCCAGAGGAAGAAACCCTTTTCTCTGTTTGGAATAGCAAAAAAATCAGTATAAACCGAAAAAAAAATAATTGTAATCTCGTCCAGGCGAACATCGGACCTTCGCTCATCCTCATCCGCCCGTAAATCGTACGATATACTACCCATCGAATAAATTCCGGACCGATCCATGCTGCACAACATAACTGTATTTCTGGCACACTGGGCAATAATTGCGATCTCGCTATGGCTAACGAGCTTACTCTTTC
>JBDSOQ010000173.1:0-6044 GCA_039914755.1 Nitrosospira sp.
CATCCGCCTGGCGGTGTGGTGGGGGGAGATGAGCTGGAGATCGTTGCCAAGGTTGGCGCATCCGCGAATGCGCAGATCACCACACCCGGCGCGGCCAAGTGGTACAAAGCCAACGGCCATGTTTCGCGCCAGAATATCAGACTCGATGTGGGCGCCGGTGGTTCGCTCGAGTGGGTGCCCCAGGAAACGATCTTTTTCGATAATGCCCATGTAGAGCTTGACCACTGCGTGTTGCTGGAAAAGGATGCGAGCTATATCAGTTGCGAGATCTTGTGCTTTGGGCGTACCGCGTTCGGCGAGTCATTCAGTGGCGGCCAGATCAGGCAGCGTACCCGCATTCATCGCGACGGCAAACTGGTCTGGTTCGAGCAGTTGCGGTTACTGGGCGGTAGCCCGGCCATGAAAGCTTCTCTGATTCTTGCTGACAGCACAGTCTGTGCAACATTGATTGCGGTAGGCAAAGCGGTGCCCGGCGCCCTGTTGCACGAAGCGCGCGAAGGTGCCGGTGCCATCGCGAATGGTGCAGGTTGTTTTGGCGTCAGCCAATCAAAGCAGATAGTGGTTGCGCGCTACCTCGGGAACTCCAGTGAAACCGCGCGGCAATTAATGCTGCATGCCTGGGGATTGCTTCGCCCGGCGATGCTGGGCCGCCAGCTTGCGGTGCCACGGCTGTGGAATACATGACAATTGCCGTTTTCCTGGAAGCGGCTTTTTTTTCGCCCCGAAAGGTTCAGATTTATCCTGAATCCGGTAGTTGAACGGGGTGAAGTGTATGGTTTTTGGGGTGCAGGGCAAGGCGCAACGACGCGGAATGGTCGTTCCATTCCAAGGAGTTGCAACGCAGCCATGTGCCGCAAAAACCGTGCAATTCACCTCGTAGCGCCCCCACCCGGAAGGTGAGTGTCAAATAACATGGAATATTGTTATTAATCTTAACACTGATCTATTAAATGAGCGGTCAACTACCGGATTCAGGATTATTGTAGTGCTCAGAGAATTAGCGACAACCATTAATTTACCGAGGAGAAAACAATGGACCTTACACCCAGAGAAAAAGACAAGCTTCAGATATTTACTGCGGGGCTGCTGGCGGAACGGCGCAAGGCGCGCGGTCTGCGGCTCAACTATCCGGAAGCGGTCGCGCTGATCACCTGTGCGGTGCTGGAGGGCGCACGCGACGGTAATACCGTCGCGGAGCTCATGGCTGCAGGCACTCGCGTACTGACCCGCGCCGATGTGATGGAGGGAGTGCCCGAGATGATCCCCGATATTCAGGTCGAGGCCACGTTCCCCGACGGCACCAAGCTTGTGACTGTTCACAATCCGATTCCTTAAGAAACCAGGAGATTATTATGGCCAGAACGCCAATGGTACCCGGTGAAATATTTGTGCAACCCGGCGATATCGAACTGAATGTCGGTAGAAAAACCAAAACATTAAAAGCCTCGAACGGGGGAGACCGCCCGATACAAATCGGCTCACATTTTCATTTTTATGAAGTCAATTCCGCAATGAAGTTTGACCGGGATGCTGCCTACGGCATGCGCCTTAATATCATGGCAGGCACGGCTGTGCGTTTTGAGCCCGGCCAAGAGCGTACTGTTGAACTAGTCGAGCTCGCGGGAGACAGGATCGTCTACGGATTCAACCAGAAAGTGATGGGCAAGCTGAAATAACAGCGCATCGCCAATAACCCACTGAGGAGCATAAAAATGACTATTAAAATTTCCCGTCAGGCTTACGTTGAAATGATGGGCCCTACTATCGGTGATCGCGTCCGCCTGGCTGATACAGAACTTTTTATCGAAATCGAGAAAGATTTCACCACGTATGGTGAAGAAGTGAAGTTCGGCGGCGGCAAGACGATCCGTGACGGCATGGGTCAATCTCAGCGCAACCACGCCGATGTGATGGATACGGTTATCACCAACGCAATCATTGTGGACCACTGGGGGATCGTCAAGGCCGATATCGGGCTGAAGGGCGGCAAGATTGCCGCAATCGGCACAGCTGGAAACCCGGATATTCAACCCAATATCACGATGTGCATCGGCGCCGCCACAGAAATTATCGCAGGCGAGAATATGATTGTGACAGCGGGCGCTATCGACAGCCACATCCACTTCATCTGTCCGCAGCAGGCGGAAGATGCGATGATGAATGGTACCACCACCATGCTGGGCGGTGGTACCGGCCCGGCGGTTGGCACGGCGGCGACCACCTGTACCCCGGGCCCCTGGCACATCCATTCCATGCTGAAAGCATCTGATGGTCTGGTGATGAACACCGGTTTTTTTGGCAAAGGCAACGTCAGTTTACCGACTCCACTTGAAGAACAGGTACTGGCAGGTGCCTGTGGTCTCAAGCTGCACGAAGACTGGGGTACGACCTATGCGGCCATCGACAACTGTCTTAATGTTGCGGACAAATACGATGTGCAGGTAGCCATTCATACCGACACCATTAACGAAGGCGGCTTTTTGGAAAACACGGTCGCCGCGATGAAAGACAGGACCATTCATACGTTCCATACCGAAGGCGCCGGGGGCGGCCACGCGCCCGACATCATAGCGGTCGTCGGCCAGGAAAATGTGCTGCCGTCGTCCACGAATCCTACACGTCCCTATACGGTCAATACACTGGACGAACACCTGGACATGCTGATGGTATGTCATCACCTGCATGCCAACATTGCAGAGGATCTCGCCTTCGCGGAATCCCGCATCCGTAAGGAGACCATCGCAGCCGAAGATATTCTTCATGACATGGGTGCCATTTCGATGATGTCATCGGATTCACAAGCCATGGGCCGCATCGGTGAGGTGGTCCTGCGTACCTGGCAGACCGCGCACAAAATGAAAATACAGCGTGGCACGCTACAGGAGGACAGTTCCAGGAACGATAATTTCCGCGTCAAGCGCTATATTGCGAAGTACACCATCAATCCCGCCATTACGCATGGCGTTTCGCACGTGATCGGTTCGGTGGAGGTGGGCAAATTTGCCGATCTTGTCTTATGGAGACCCGCGTTCTTTGGCGTCAAACCGTCCATGATACTGAAAGGCGGAATGATTGCAGCATCTCTGATGGGCGATCCGAATGCTTCGATACCCACTCCCCAGCCGGTACATTACCGATACATGTTCGGTGGATATGGTGGAGGTATCAAGACATCCTGTTTCACCTTTACCTCCCAAGCGGCCATTAACGCGGGGCTGGTCGATACCTTGAGGCTGGACAAGAACCTGATTGCGGTCAAGAACACGCGCAATTTGCGCAAGAAGGACATGATCCATAATGGGGCAACACCCAAGATGGAAGTCGATCCGGAAACTTATGAAGTGCGGGCCGATGGGCAACTGTTGACGTGTGGGGCGGAAGATGTTCTACCGATGGCGCAGCGGTACTTTCTGTTTTGATGAGGCAATTTCCGTTTTTGCCGGGAATTGCCGGGCAGACCGGATGGGGCAGGGCGTAGGATCCACGCTAATCTGCGCTTGCCTGGGTGAGCCAACAGGCTTGTTACCTCTTGGAGAGTAAGTCTCAGGCCCATCCCCGCTGTTTATTACCGACACCGCGATACCAGCAATACAAAATTTCTTTTTTGAGGCCTGTAAATGCTTACATTGAACGCCAGAACGGAGCATGCGGACTCGATTTCCGCTCAGCTTGTTCTACCTTATGAATTACGCGAAAACAGCCGCTTGCGTACAAAGCTTACATCAGGCGAAGAAGTTGCCATTTTTACCGAGCGGGGCACGGTGCTTCGCAATAACGACTTGCTGAAGGGTGACGATGGCCGCGTGGTGCAGATCGTCGCGGCGCAAGAACCGACCTATCGGGTTACCTGCAATACTTCGCATAATCTATTGCGCTGCGCTTTCCATTTAGGTAATCGTCATACACAGACCCAGGTGGGTGAGGATTTTTTACGTATCTATCAAGATAGTGTGTTGAGAGAGATGCTGTTGGGGCTGGGTGCTACGGTGGTCGAAGAAAATGCACAATTCGAGCCGGAGTCGGGCGCCTACAGCGCGGGTGGAGGCCATCATCATCACGACGATGAGAACAGCCATAGCCATTCACATGGTCATGGTCCATTGGCTCCGATTCCAGCGCACCAGAAAATTCACCGCGCGACGGACTCGAAAGTATCTTAGATGACAATGGAAAGCCCGATATTGCTTCGATTGCTGCAACTGGCGAGCCCGTCGCTACCGATTGGTGCCTATACCTATTCGCAGGGATTGGAAGCAGCCATCGAATCCGGCATGGTCAAGGACGAGAACTCAGCCCGCGCCTGGATCACCGAGTCGCTTGCTGTCGTCGCGGACTTTGAGGCGCCGGTACTTTGGCGTTTATTGAAGGCTTTTTCAGCTCGGGACATGGCGGCAGCCACATATTGGACGGAGTGTTTCATTGCGGCGCGAGATACCGCCGAGTTCCGTGCCGAAACAATTCAGATGGGATATTCTCTCGCCAAGCTGGTGGCAGATCTCAAAATCGCGGATGACGAGCTTCTGAAGATATTGACGAGCCAACCGGAGATCCCTCTGCCTACGGCGCTTGCCTGTGTCGCGGAGGCGTTGGCGGTGCCGCATGAAGCCGCCTTGCTTGGAATGTTGTTTTCCATGATTGAGAATCAGGTGTTGGCCTGCGTGAAGTCTGTTCCACTTGGGCAGGTTTCGGGGCAGCGTCTTCTGCTTTCCCTGCATCCCGTTCTGGAAAACGCATCGAATCACGCACAGCGACTGGCGGACGACGAGTTATCCAATTGGGCACCCGGTCTGTCCTTATTATCCATGCAGCATGAAGTTCAATACAGCCGGATCTACCGGTCCTGAATCATTTACTGGAAACAAAAATGACAAAATCATCAAATCCCCTGCGCGTCGGTATAGGCGGCCCCGTTGGTTCTGGAAAAACGGCTTTATGCGAAGCACTGAGCAAAGGAATGCGTGATCGGTATGAAATGGCCGTCATCACCAATGATATCTATACCAAAGAAGATATGGAGATTCTGTTGCGCGCCGATGCGCTACCCGCTGAGCGTTTGATGGGTGTCGAAACCGGCGGTTGCCCGCACACGGCGATAAGAGAGGACGCATCGATCAACCTGGAAGCCATCGCGCGCATGACCGCCGATTTTCCTGACCTCGATCTTATCCTGGTCGAGTCCGGAGGCGACAATCTTGCCTCGACTTTCAGCCCGGAGCTTTCCGATCTGACCATCTATGTGATCGACGTTGCCGCCGGCGAAAAAATACCACGCAAGGGTGGGCCTGGTATTACACGTTCCGCCTTGCTCGTTATCAACAAGATCGACCTTGCACCTTACGTCGGTGCTGATCTCGGTGTAATGGCCCGCGACGCGAAGAAAATGCGTGGGGACCGGCCGTTTGTCTTTACCAATTTGCGTACTGGGGAAGGTGTTCAGGAAATCATCGATTTCATCGTAAAACAGGGATTGCTGGAAGAAATGAAATCTCGAAATTCGGATTCGCCGGCAGTTACCTGACGAATTGCTCTTATTTGCTTTACCTATGCGATACATCACAGAATTATCAATAGATGGCCGTGCTTTCCATGCAACCGCAACGCAAAAAAATACAGCGATCACATAACCCGGATGTTTCATAAGTTGACGCGCGCCCTCGCTGGTCTTTTGTTTCGTATGAAAATTTCGTTCAGTCGGGTGTATGAATAACTACACCACTCTTTCACAAAATTTCCCTACAAAACAAAATCCTGCGCAATCATCACGCGAATTTATGAAACATCCGGTTAAAAGACTCGCGGGATTACCGGAAACGGCATGTTGCGTTTCCCCACTCAATTGGTAAATCCAAAATATCTGGAGAGGCAAGAACGCAGGCATACCTGGGCAGCGCGGATACTCCCTGCGAATATACTGAAGAGCGGCGAGGTTATGCGAACCCTGGGGCGCAAGTATGATCCGGCGAGCAGTGGATAAGCGGTAATCGCCAAACACATATCTCGTGATCCTTGAAAGGCCCCCTCAAGTACACTTGGTCCGCCTCTCC
>JBDSOQ010000055.1:0-4142 GCA_039914755.1 Nitrosospira sp.
CGAACATTTGATCGCCAACAAGAATTTCGTCAGCATAGTCGAACGTATAAGCAAACCCGGAGCAGCCCACTTTTTTCACACCGATGCGCAGCCCCAATCCCTTGCCGCGCTTTGCAAGCTGCTTCCGGATCTGTTTTGCCGCGTTTTCGGTTAATGTTACTGCCATACTATTCTCCAATTACCATTCGCAAAATATGGTGACCAGAATAAAAGGTGGATATCCGTGATCGGGGTCACGCCGAAAATGCGGCATGTCCAAGCTCAGGCACAGCCTTTTCTGACGGAATCACGTTTCGCATATCGAGTATTTGCATAATGCCACCCTCTCTCGCCTTGTACGCATCACTTCTTGCTTTCTGGTCATCAACCAGCTGCTTCAATGTCACTGCGCCAAGGTGATCGAAAATGAGCTCATTGAGCTTCACCCATAAATCGTGAGTCATGCACTTTTTATCGTTGTGACAATTTTCCTTTCCGTTGCACTGCGTCGAGTCGATCGGCTCGTCAACAGCGAGGATAATTTCCGCAATCGATACGTGCGCCGTGTCCTTCGCCAGGCAATAACCGCCCCCGGGCCCTCGCACACTGTCGACAAGCCTGCGCTGGCGCAGTTTGGCAAACAGTTGCTCAAGATAGGATAGCGAGATTTGCTGACGCTGACTAATTTCGGCGAGCGTCACAGGGTGAGCGCTATGCTGCATTGCAAGATCCAGGAGTGCCGTTACCGCAAACCGCCCTTTGGTTGTTAGCCGCATGATAAACTCCTCTTTACTCTTGTGATTCAATCAAATAGGGATATTGATCATAAACCGGTTCAGCCACTATCAATACATGACTGATTTGGTCAACTATAAGATACCCGATTGATTTAGTCAACTATAACAAAACATCGCCGGCAGAAGGGTCAATATCTGCCGCAAGAAGACCGAGGGGGATATAAATGAGGTTTTTCTGGCAGACTCCCTTCAGGAACGCCGGACGCACGCAGCGCGCCAATTGCAGCTTGCCTTAACCTGAATCCGGCAGTTGTAGCGAGCTCACCAAAAAGATGAAGCTTGCGGGTACGATCAACCGGATTTAAGGTTTAGCCCGGATGTTTCATAAATTCGCGTGATGATCGCGCAGGGTTTTGTTTTGTAGGGAGATTTTGTGAAGGAGCAGTGTAGTTATTCATACGCCCGACTGAACGAAATTTTCATACGAAACAAAAGCAGCAAGGGCGCGCGTCAATTTATGAAACATTCGGGTTAGGAATGGTTTTGAAAAAGAAGCCCGGAGATTTGAGGCAGGCGGGGGAAGTTGCCTCATGAATCCAGCTAACTGGAAGGTTGCACCAGGGTACTCGTGCGGCGACGGAGATTCATATGGGCTTTTACCAGCTCAATCGCCTGATGGCGAAACTGATTGCCATCCGTATCCTTTACCCACATATGCAACAGGCCGATAAAGAATAGATGCGTATCCATCGCCAACGGACCAGGGTCGCGCAATGGATGCAGTTGCTCCTGAGCTTCCGCCCGCTCGTAAATCAGCCGTAATTTTTCCTTGATACTAGAACAATTACATAGAATCTGTTGCAAAACAGTAGCGAACTCGTCTACATATTCACACTTGATCATCAGGATCTCATAAACCTGGCGCGTTTCGGCGCTGTCAACCAATGATTGAATGGTTCCGCATAAAAAATTTTCTATGCAAGTCAGCGCATCATCACAACCTTCGACCAGCAGAGTATCGTCCATGCGATCGATCAATGGCAACAGTACTTGCTCACGCATGGCCTGAAACAAATCGAGTTTATTACTGAAGTGCCAATAAATCGCACCCCGCGTGACCCCGGCCTGGACCGCGATATGCTCCATCGTTGTGCGGCTGACACCGCGCGTCAGAAATACCTGGCGCGCCGCCTCGATCAGGCGCTGCCGGGTTAATTCCGAATTTTCCTTTGTTTTCCGGGCCATGGTTCCAGTAGCTTTTCCAGTCATTAATTTATTTACATTGCTGCTCTTCTTTTGTATATAATTTACATACATACACGAATGTATGCAAGATGTTTCTTTTTTTCTTTTTGACTGTTTTCGTTTATCGCCATGGGGTTAAAGATGTCAGCTGCCAGATATTATAAAAATGATAAAAACAGACTGGGCAATCTGATGGCGACTTTGCATTCGAAAGCCACCATCGCGCTTATCATTGGCATTGCCATGAACATGGCATTGGCTGCCTGTGGCAAAAATGACCAGGCCTCCAATCAACCGCCTGCTGGAATGGCGCTTCCGGTAAGCGTGATCGAAGTACAACCTACCAGCGTGCCGATCAGTGCCGAAGCGGTCGCACAAACCGAAGGTGCCAAGGAAGTCGAGATACGGCCTCGCGTCGGGGGTATTTTGCTCAAACGCCTGTATGAAGAGGGGGCGGCGGTAAAGCTCGGCCAGCCCATGTTTCTGATCGATCCTATACCCTATATAAATGCCCTGGCGCAAGCAAAAGCGCAACTTGCTGAACAGAAAGCGCGCATTGCACAGACAGAGCGCGAAGAAAAGCGCTTGCGCGATCTTCTTGAAACGCAGGCCGTCAGCCAGCGCGAATACGATAATGCCGTCTCCGATAACGCAATCGCAAACGCTTTCCTGGAGCAGGCGGAAGTTCGCGTGCGCGACGCCGAGCTAAATCTCTCTTATACCTCCGTGCCGGCCCCGGTGACCGGCGTATCCGGCCGCTTCCAATTTTCCGAGGGGACGCTGGTTGAAGCCAACACCAGTCTTCTGACGACGATTGTCCAATTATCCCCCATCTGGGTACGTTTCAGTTTGTCGGATAACGAACTGGCGCAGATTGGCGGTCCGCTGCATGAACAAAACGTGCAGCAGGTAACCTTGATACTGCCGGATGGCTCGGAGTACGCCAAAAAGGGCAAGCTGAATTTTGCAGCCAGCGAAATCGATCCGGCGCTGGGTACGCAGCAATTGCGCGCAACATTCGAGAACGTGGATCAGCGGCTTTTGCCGGGGCAGTTTGTGCGTGCGCGCGTAACCACAGGCGAACGTGATGGCGTTTTTCTTGTACCCCAGGTCGCGGTGCAGACGTCCGATCTGGGAAATATCGTGTATATCGTCAATGAAAAAAATGAAGCCACCGTACAACCGGTCGTGACGGGTCAATGGTTGGGCAAGGAGTGGGTCATCCTGGGCGGTCTCAAAGCGGGTGATAAAGTCATAGTCGACAATATCATCAAGCTTCGCCCCGGGGCCGCTGTGGCGCCTAACCTGCTTCGTCCAGAAACACCCGTGGCGACCCATGCTCCGGGATCACCGCCTGCTGAAACTCCTGCTCAGCCCGACCCAGAGAAACAGACTTAGGCGGAAATCATCATGACAAGATTCTTCATCACGCGACCTATTTTTGCGTCCGTAGTATCCATTATCATCGTGCTTGCCGGGCTGGCAGCCGCGATGCAATTGCCTATCGCACAATATCCGCAAATTGCGCCGCCGACCGTGCTGATCACGGCGACCTTCCCAGGCGCCAGCGCCGACACCTTGGCTAAAACGGTCGCGGCACCGATTGAAGAGCAGTTGAGCGGTGTCGAAGATCTGTTGTATTTCAACTCCAGCGCCGATTCGAGCGGTACGCTGACAATAACCGTGACCTTTGAAGTCGGCACGGATGTCGATCAAGCAACTTTCAATGTAAGCAACCAAGTAAATATTGCTCTGCCGCGCTTACCGGAGGAAGTCCGCCGCACCGGTCTGATAATACAAAAGCGTTCCAACGATATTCTTCTGGTTTTTATGCTCGTCTCAAAGGAGAAGGGCAAGTTTGACCCGTTGTACCTGAGCAATTATGCGACGCTTAACGTGCTGGATGAGCTGAAACGCACCAAGGGGGTTGGTGACGCGATAGTTTTCGGGGGACAGGATTATTCCATGCGTATCTGGCTGCGCCCTGACCGCATGGCCCAATTAGGCGTTACCACCACGGATATTGCTACGGCGATTCGGTCACAAAATGCGCAATATGCTGCCGGCAAGATAGGACAGGAACCTGCACCTGCGGATCAGCAGCTGATTTATACCGTTAATGCCAAAGGCCGCCTGCTGGAACCTGAACAATTCGGTAATATTATCCTGCGCGCCGATGGG
>JBDSOQ010000033.1:0-2011 GCA_039914755.1 Nitrosospira sp.
GGAGGAATGCCTTCTTGCGGCGAGCCCTCGGCTTCGTCGTATACGTATCCGCAAATGAGACACATGTAACAGCGGTAAACCAGAGTTTCGGTAGTAGACATGATGAGTAAGAGTAATTTGAGTTAAAATGTCATTTTACGGTATTAGCCCATGTCTCAGCCACCCCCCATCGTACTTTCTTTCGCTGCCAGCGACTCTACCGGGGGTGCGGGCATCCAGGCCGATATCCTCACTCTTGCCAGCATGGGTTGTCATGCGCTGTCAGTAATCACGGCCATTACCGTGCAGGATACAGCCGGCGTGGACGATGTGATGGCGCTGGATCCGGAATGGGTGGTGGATCAAGCACGCGCGGTGCTTGAAGACATGCCCGTGCATGTTTTCAAGATCGGGTTGCTCGGCAGTGTTGAAATTATCACGGCTATCGCCGAAGTGATTTCCGATTACCCCAACATTCCGCTCGTGCTGGACCCTGTGCTTGCTTCCGGACGCGGCGACGAACTCACCAGCGACGAAATGGTCGCTGCAATGCGCGAATTGCTGCTTCCCCAGGCGACCATCATTACGCCCAACAGCTTCGAAGCGCGGCGACTCGCGCAGGATGACGACGATGACAGCGAAATGCCGCATTTGAGTCAGTGTGCTGCCCGCCTTTTACATATGGGTTGCGAATATGTGCTCATCACCGGTACCCATGAAAACACATCGCAGGTGATCAATAACTTATACGGAACCGGTGGAGTCGTTCGTACCGATTCCTGGGATCGGCTGCCAGGTTCATATCACGGTTCGGGCTGCACGCTTGCCTCGGCTATTGCCGCCTCTCTTGCCAATGGCCTGCCCCTTGCCGAGGGTGTATATGAAGCGCAAGAATATACCTGGCAATCGCTTAAGGCCGGGTTTCGCCCCGGAATGGGACAGTATTTGCCGGACAGATTATTCTGGGCTCGGGACGATACCGACGCCGAAGAGGGAAGCAAGATTAAATGATACGTCCGAGGATTCTCGGCTTATACGCAATTACACCGGAAGCCGCCCATACCGCCAGCCTCCTGGCAATGACGCGGCAGGCGCTCGAAGGAGGAGCCCGGTTGGTCCAATACCGCAGCAAAACGGACGATGTTGCGTTGCGCCTTGAACAGGCACAATCACTTGCCCATCTTTGCGCTGAATTCGATGTACCTTTCATCATCAACGATTATCCTGATCTTGCTCTGGAAGTGGACGCCGACGGCGTGCATTTGGGAAAGGGGGATGCGCCCATCACCGAGGCTCGGCGCAAGCTGGGACCCGGCAAGATCATCGGGATTTCGTGTTACGAACGGCTGGAGCATGCTGTCGAGGCCGAGCGGCAAGGCGCCGATTATGTCGCATTCGGCGCTTTTTTTGCTTCCGTCACCAAACCGGACGCCGTGTCTGCGCCCCCAGACCTGTTGCGTCATGCAAAGCAGAAACTGCGGATTCCAATTGTCGCTATCGGGGGTATTATTCCGGAGAATGCCGGGGAACTGATACGCCAGGGCGCAGACGCGGTGGCTGTCAGCAACGCCCTGTTTAACGCCCGGCACATTCGATCCGCCGCCGAGAAATTTTCTTTGTTATTCAGGTCAAACCAGCATTTCATTCCTCATAATCACAGGTTAGCCAACAATGTCACGTAATCAGCAATTATTCGAGCGCTCTCAGGAATATATTCCCGGCGGCGTTAATTCACCGGTTCGCGCCTTCAAATCCGTGGGCGGTACGCCTATATTTTTTCAACGGGGACAAGGCGCCTGTGTTTGGGATGCGGACAATAAAACCTATATCGATTATGTCGGCTCCTGGGGCCCGCTGATTCTTGGCCATGCCCATCCTGAAGTGATTGAAGCGGTACAGGCGGCGGCACAAAAAGGACTGACCTTCGGTGCGCCCACCGAGGCGGAACTGGTAATAGCGGAACTGCTGTGCAAACTTGTCTCGTCAATTGAGCAGGTTCGCCTGGTGAGCTCGGGTACCGAAGCCACCATGA
>JBDSOQ010000160.1:0-8937 GCA_039914755.1 Nitrosospira sp.
TTGCCAACAACCCTGGACCATCGGTGCAATCGGTAGAGACAATACAGACAGGCCTGGCCGAGCGGGTATCGCGGCTGAACCGGGTGGCTTGCCGCTTATATGAGCGTTGGATTTCCGGTCTTATGAACAAAACAACCGGTTGAAATAGCGTTGCGAATCATTCGCGGAAATTCTGGAATTGCAGCGGAAATTCGGTAATCGACTTCTTGACGAGCTGTATCGCCTCTTGCAAGGTATCACGCTTTGCACCTGAAATACGCACTGCCTCACCCTGGATACTGGCCTGTACCTTGAGTTTGCTATCCTTGATAAGCCTGATAATCTTTTTTGCAAGCTCGCTTTCCACCCCCGTTTTAACTGTGACCTGCTGTTTGACTTTATTGCCGCTGATTTTTTCCGACTTCCCTTCGTCCAGGCAACGTACGTCGACCCCGCGCTTGGCGAGCTTGGCCATCAGGATATCCAGAATCTGGCTCAGCTTGAAGTCGTCATCTGCGTAAATGGTAAGCGTGTAATCCGCCTGCTCCACGCGCGCATCCGATCCCTTGTAATCGAAGCGCGTGGTGACTTCCTTGTTCACCTGGTCAATTGCATTTTTGACTTCATGTTTGTCAACTTCGGAAACAATGTCGAATGATGGCACGATAGTCTTTTCCTGGTTTAGGGGCTGCGGCAAGTTTAACCGAACGGGAAACATGGAGTGCGGCCCAATAATCCTAAATCTGGTAGTTGGACGGGGTGGAGTGAGCGGTTTTTGGGGTGCAGAGCAAGACGCAACGACGCGGAATGGTCATTCCATTCCAAGGAGTTGCAACGCAGCGCTGTGCCGCAAAAACTGTTCAATCCGCCCCGTAGCGAGCTCACCAAAAAGGTGAAGCCCGCAGCGTACGAAAAATACTTTTCCGTTATAGCACTTAACCGACAAATAAGCGGTCAACTGCCGGATTTAGGTTTAGGGGTTTCTTGCTTATTTTCCGTCATTAGGTTACAAGACCGCATCCATTTCTGATCATCTTCGCCGTGTTACTGATACCGCAATCTCCGCAATTTCCCCAGCCAAACAAATATGAAGGAATTCTGAACAAGTCCCTCCTGGGCGCGAGGATGTCCCAGTGGCATCGTGAGAATATCATCTTCAGGCAAAAGACGTAAATAGTGCCAGCCCACCTTGCCTGGAGCCTGATGAAGCAGACCGCCCTATCCCATTGCACTGGTCTTCCTTCGGGTTTCGGTATCGGGCGTTCATTGCGTTTCACGTCCGGGCTTCTCAGGCGGATCTGCAGCCTTCATGTTCGTTTTACGCCCTTTCCAGTTTTGGCCAGCTCGGTTGCCACCCAAGCGCTCCGCAGAGGCTGTTCAAAATTTCTAAAACCAGACGACAATCAGACAAACAACCCGAAATATGCCAAAGTCAGTTTACATCTATATCGTCGGCGATAGCGAGACGAATATCTGGGGCTTGAGCGGTCGCGAGCGCTTGCAGCGCATGTTGAAGCCCTTTTCGCAGACCCGGTTGGTCGATGACCCCGAGCAGATTCCGGTGCATGCATCGGCACTGTTGCTTCGTGCGGATCATCTATTCGATGCCAGGGTATTGGCGGCGTTGATTAACGCAAAAGCAAACCTTGTGCTCGGCAGTAATCAGGGTCAACCCGCCGCGATCCGGGTTATCGAGGGTGATGTGCATCATGTACTGGCGGATTTTGTGGATGGAGGAGATGGGCGAACTTTTTCCGGCTTCCCGCTTTATGCGCTGAAGGACCTCGATTTATCAAGCCTCCGGCAAAATCTCAAGAAGAGAGACCCTCCGTACGTTTTCCCTATCAACAATGATAACCGGCAAACGCTCGAATCCGAGCTGTTTACGCGATCTTACAAGGGTGTGACCGATCTCGTGACAAAATGGCTCTGGCCGGTTCCCGCATTCTGGACTGTACGCTTTTGCGTACGCTTCGGTATACGGCCTAATCACGTTACGCTGCTCAGTCTTGTGTTTGCCGTACTGGCGGGGGTTGCGTTCTGGCATGGCTACTATGGTTCGGGTCTGGTGATGGGGTGGCTGATGACCTTTCTGGACACCGTCGACGGAAAATTGGCGCGAGTCACTGTCACCTCAAGCCGCTTGGGGGATGTGCTCGATCATGGTCTGGATATCATTCATCCGCCGCTCTGGTATATTGCCTGGGGTGTAGGGTTGGCGGCGGCGTTAACGCCGCCATTCACCCTGACGGTATTGTTCTGGTTGATACTTATCGGTTATATTGGCGGCCGCTTGTGTGAAGGGGCGTTCCAATTCTGGGTTGGGTCATTTGATATCTTCATCTGGCGACCGCTGGATTCTTTTAGCCGGCTCATCACTGCCCGGCGTAATCCCAACCTCATCCTGCTGACGTTCGGCTGGCTCATAGACAGGCCTGACATT
Source organism: Nitrosospira sp. (assembly GCA_039914755.1). Lineage (GTDB taxonomy): Bacteria > Pseudomonadota > Gammaproteobacteria > Burkholderiales > Nitrosomonadaceae > Nitrosospira. The sequence continues at coordinate 2,423 of JBDSOQ010000160.1, forward strand.
GGCCTCTGGTCGGTGGTCATCTGGCATCTGGCCTCAACGGCGTTTCTTGCTCTCCGATTAATGATGGGTTGGCAAGCGCGGCGGCTTCACGGTCCTTTGCGATCATGGTTTGAGGAAATTGTGCCGGGTCGGGATGATGGAAAACTTGCTGTTCGTATTTTTGTCCCTTTAACGGTTAAGGTAAATGATAGAAAAGTCACGCATGGATAGATTGAGGTCTGGAGCACCTGCGACCGGGTTGCTTTTCAATCCTCTCAGCGGACGTATTCGCAAACGCAAAGATGCGATAAGGCGAGCGCTCACGGAGATTCCGGGCGCCGTCTGCAGAGAAGTGACCAATGCACAGGAGATTAACGCATCGGTGGATGCCTTTATGGATGCCGGTATCGATTTGCTGGTAATCGTTGGTGGAGACGGTACGGTACAGGGTGTGTTATGTCACTTGTTCGCCACGCAACCCCTCGCAAAATGGCCCATGTTGACGGTCGTGCCGGGGGGAACAACCAACATGACAGCTTTGGATCTGGGCATCTGCGGCAGCCCGGAGTCTATTCTTCAGCAGTTGCGGGATTATCTGCTGAAGCAGACGCCCCCCTTGCTGTTGGAGCGCCATGTACTGTGCATTGAACAAAGCGGAGCGGCAAAGGTTTATGGGATGTTCTTCGGTGTCGGGCTTATTGCCCGGGCAGTAATATTCTCTCAGAGCAAAATAAAACAATTGGGTATCACTGGAGAAATTTATTCAGCTATCATCACCGTTGGATATATTATCGGCTTAATTTTAGGACGGCGGCACGGAGCATGGGCACCGGTTCAGTTGTCGATTATCGACAAGGATATCGAGTTGCACCGCGGCACCTTCGCGTTTCTCTTCGCAAGTACCCTCGATCGATTGCTGTTCGGCATGCGTCCTTACTGGGGAGAGGAGCAGGAACCGTTGCATGTGACGTTTGTCCGTCAGCAGCCAAAACGCCCCTTACGCTCATTGTTTCAATTACTCTCGGGTCGCGGAGACCTCCTCAAGGAAAAAGACGGCTATCACAGCTGTAATACCAGGGTGTTGGAATTGTGGATGGATGACGTTTATATTGTCGATGGTGAATCCTACCGTGCGACGAGTCAAGATGGACCCTTGCGTATTACGGCAGCGGGTCCGATCAGCTTTTTGGTAGCGAATAGCGCAAACGCAGACTCATGATATGACAAGCAACACCACAGTACCCGATCGGCAGCCCCCGGACGACTTGATCTCAGAGATGGCCTCGCTGAGTTCAAAAGTTGTATCGGCGGATTTTCTTATTCTCGTCGAGGCGTTGAAAACCCGCTTCGGGTCATCGCTGGAAGCGGTGCTTCTTTATGGATCTTGCCTGCGTTCCCACGAGATCGGTGATGGGGTGGTGGATTTCTACGCTGTAGTGAACAGCTACAGCGAAGCTTATCCAGAGCGTTACTTAGCCGTTCTAAATGCCTGGTTGCCGCCAAACGTATTTTTTCTCGAGGCGTCCGCGCAGGAAAAGAAGTTCCGCGCCAAGTACGCGGTGGTTTCGATGGCAGATTTTGAGCAAGGCACCCAACACTGGTTTCACCCCTATCTGTGGGCGCGTTTTGCTCAGCCCTCCCGATTGCTGTATGCACGTGACGAAACGGTTCGCATGCGGGTCAATCGAGCACTGGCCCATGCGGTGATAACATTTCTCGAAGCCAGCCTTCCGTTGCTGAAGTCGCCCGTAGTGAGCGCCGAGGCAATCTGGATCAACGGATTGACCCAGACCTATGCGGCGGAATTGCGGCCTGAGCGGTCGACGCGCGCCCGCCAGCTCGTGGAGCTCAATCTGGATGACTACGCACGCTTGACCCGATGCGCCGCATCGGCATTAGCGGAAACGCTGGAGGTATTGCCGAACGGGGATTATCGATGTTTAACGGGGGCGGCAGAGCGGCGCCGCTCATTATCGCGTTGGCGATTACGCCGCTGGCAGGGGAAAATCCTGTCTGTACTGCGGCTTTCAAAGGCGGCATTCACTTTCCACGACAGCATTAATTATGCCGCCTGGAAAATAGAGCGTCATACCGGGGTCCGTGTCGAGGTAACCCCTTTGTTGCGGCGCCATCCGTTGCTTTGGGGCCTGAAGGTTTCGTGGAGGTTGTTGCGGCGAGGCGTAATGCGTTAGCATCGCTCAAGCGTCGACGCCGGGATTGGGCTTATATGGGCGAACCAGAGATCATCCCGGATAATCCATTAGGACGCGAGATGATGGCGAGGCAGTTTGCGAGACAGTTTTGCCGGTTGAGAGAAGTCCTTAGCCTGGTCTATGGACGCCGCGCAGATAGCAAAAATAGCGGCAAAAATGGCCGCAACCTGACCGCCAGCACTCGCGTCGGCTCGCAGAGCCGACTAATGAATTATCCTGGATCATGAGTATGCCTCTGCTTCAGCAGACCTGTAAGGTATCGTTTCGCTTGATTGAAGAATCAGATCGCAAACTTCGCGGACCGCACCATGACCGCCGGAGTGCTTGCAAACGTAGTGAACCTGCCGCAGAATTTCCGGAACGGCATCCGCTGGGCAAAAAGCACTACCCACTCGGCTCAAACACTTCAGATCGGTGAGGTCGTCGCCGACGTAGCCGATATTTTGCAGGGAAATGCCCCAGCGTTGTGCCAGCTCCAGGAGAAGCGGGAGTTTATTCTGTACACCTGGATAATATTCGTCAATGCGCAGTTTCTTCATTCTGGCTGCGACGGCAGGACTATCCTCGGCGCTGATAACGCACACGCTGACGCCGTTTTCACGCAACAACTGCAAGCCATGGGCATCGCGCGTATTGAATTTCTTCAGTGCTTCACCGGCGGGTCCATAATACATTCCGGCGTCGGTCAGTGTACCGTCCACGTCAAGCACCAACACTTTAACCTGTGAGGCGCGAGCTTTCGCCGATATCAGATTTTGATTCAACAAAAGCTGCTCTACAGCCGTCCAGCCTGCTTTATCGATCATCTCGATTGCGGTCTCGGCAGCCATTTCATGGATACCGATGTGGCCACCTAAACGGCAGCCGTGATCTCTGAGCGATTTCGCCCCGGTTAGATAGAAAGCGCCATTTTCCACCAGATACCCTTCAGTATCCTTGGGTGCAGGGCGTTTCCGGGGGTCATGGTCAACCGGCGCACCTGCCGGGGTCCAAAAGAAGCGTTTGGACTGCACGGCGGTTAGGAGAGAATCCAGGTTTTCAGAAAGAAACTTATGCTTGGCGGCGCGAAAGTCTTCCGCTCGCGTGAGGGGCGAAGCGGCCTGAACCAGACATACGACATCGAAAGGAATCCTCTGCTGAAACTCAAGCAGCACACTGTCCATGCTGCCGTCATCCTTCACGACGGAGTAATCCAGAACCTTTATCGTCTTATCAGCCGTCGGAAATACATCGGATATTTTTTTGCGAATCTCCACCGATGAGTCAGTAATGACATAAATGGTGTCGAAACACCCGGATGCGATGGCCTGCTCCAGGACCCAGGAGAATAACGGCCGTCCCGCAATATGGCGCGTAGCATTTTGGAGAATCGGAATCGATTCGAAATTTCCATGCAGAGGTATGAGAGCTACCCAACGCATCAGTTGAAGTGAACTCCCTGCACGCGTTTGAGCTTGTCGCGCTGCGAAAGCTCGATTTCTGTCATTTCATTTTCCTTGACCCGTAATGTCTTGCAGACGTTGCGAACATCCCGAACCAGCCTGCGCAGCCCGTCCGGTTCCAGCGAGGCGGCATGGTCGGTTCCCTTCCAGGTCCGGTCCAATGTGAAATGCCGTTCAATCCAGGATGCGCCTAAAACCACCGTTGCAATATCAACGGCAATGCCAAGATGGTGACCGGAGAACCCGATTTCCTTGACGCGGGAGCCAAACTTATCGCTGAGGATCTGTATCTCCAGCAGGCAGACCTGATCAAAAGGAACGGGATATCCGGACGTGCAGGCATACAGAACAACTCGGTCGGCGGCGCCGCACTTCTCCATTAATTGCACGATCTGCTCTTGTTCAGCGGGGGTCGTCATGCCGAGGGATATGTGAATGTCACCGCCATAATGGTCGGCAAGATACCGCAGCATGGTAAAATTGAGATTACATGCCGAGGGTATCTTGATGAATTCCGGGTTGAGGCTGGCAATTTCTTTTGCCGAGGTAAGATCCCAGACCGACGTTGAGTAGCCGATCCCGACCTCCTGGCACCATTGTTGTAATTGTCGATGCTGGTCCATGTCGAATTCGAGAAATTCGCGATGCGCGCCATAGCTTTCTCCATAACTGTTTTGGGGGTTAGGATGGCGTGCGCTATATTCTTCCGGGGTAAGTAATTCCCTGTTCGAACGCTTTTGAAATTTTACGAAATTGCATTTCGCAAATGTTGCCGCGATCCCTATCATTTCGCGGGCGATCTCCATGTCCCCCTTATGATTACAGCCTATTTCAGCAATGATTTTTGGTTTCTTCATAAATGATTTACGACTATCCTTTGATTACAAATGAAATAAATATAAAACCCGAACCCATCTTTGGCGAGTATCGCCACTATATCGGACGGATTCGGAAAGTTTTTTTGAAAAGAGATGGTGAGGTTCAATTCGAAGATTCGCTAACCCTGGATTCTGAACAGGTGTTTTGAATGTTGTTTGACTCTGATATTACCGAAACGATTCAATAAATGACCAAAACGCGCGATTTTCTGTTCGATCTCCGCGACCGGTATCTCGGGGAAGCGATGGTCATGGTACGAAAGCCGGTTGGGGCCAGGACGGCGCATATTCAAGTTTGTGACCGAAGCCTTTAACTTGGCAAGCGCCCAGCCCTGAACATATGTACCGACCGGGGATGCGGGCGGCTGCTTTCTGCCGTAGCCGTTGTCCTCAAGGATATCGACTATGCGCTCGCAAGCCAAACGCCCATTTTGAGCCGCCAGATAATAGTCGATGAGTGCCTTGCGTTCCTCACCTCCCGCGACGCCCAGTTTACCTTCAAGAATTCCGGCCAAGGTATGCCGCAATTCTTCAAAATTGAAGGATTGATAGCTTAGTTTGGTGGGCAGGCCCTGAAACTCATAGTCATAATATTCGTTGAATGTCGCAAGGTAGGATATAGCGGGCACCCCAAGCGCATAAGCCTCCAGTCCCGTCGTGCAACCATTGTGCACCATTGTCTTCGCAGCCAGAAGCCAGGGGATGACATTGCCCTCATTGATGACTTTCACTCGCCGGCACTTGGCGGCAATTTCATTGTATACCTTGAAATTTTCACTCGGATGTGGCCGGACGACAATCGTCAGATCAGGAAAAGCCCGTTCGAGAGCGGGAATGAGTTGCTTGAAATCCTCCAGTATTGCCTGCTTATGATCCCACAATCCATCGGCAAATTCGCGGCTCATTCCAATCCCGGCTTGGCCGCGCCGGGACTTCTTCTGTCCATCTTTCGACGGTACAAACAAACCAACATTCGGAATGAATGGGTTTACCTCGGTAAAGTTCGTATTGATGAGAATGAAGTTACCGTAAAGCTTACGCAATTTATCTACTTCTGTATCAAAGTAGGGTCGCATTTCGGGCCGCAATATATCCCCGCGGGGATTTCCGGTAATATGGATGGGCATATTTGCAGGTAGTTGCGGATACTGCTGAAGCAAATCGACATTTTCCTGGCCCCAGGCAAATATGTGGGACACATTCCTGATTGTCGTCGGAGACAGTCGAACGGTGAAATAGGTGTCGGGGGGTGGGTGAACCAGCGCCTCTTCTTCCCATGCGACGATCTCATGCCCGAGCAAACGCAGGATTCTGAACATCGAATTGCTCAGGCTGCGCATGCTTTTCGCCAGATACACCCCCCGTGGAAGCGACGCCACCTCGAAATGAACAAACGCACGCGAACCGAGAATAACCGGAAAACCGCGCTCTGCCGCTACGCAGGACAGCAGCAGCTTCGCGTCCAGTTCGCGAACCTGATTTTCAACGGGAATAATAAGGGTTGAAGGGGAATTTGACATGTTTTCGAAAACTCAAGTTAGCAGGTCCAAGTTCTCTATTATCGCATTGACACAGGGTACAGGGTACATCATTCGTACGTAAACGAAGCGCACGGTACACCAAGGCCGCACTGGCTACAAAGATAGGAAGATATTGTGTACTGTCGCAAACATCGATCCGGTCGGATCTGTGACTCGAGATATCCAGTACTGAATGAATTCGGACGGTGATTCCAGTTGAAATGTGGGTCCAGTAGAGAAAATACCATTTCTGGTCTTCGCTACAAGAACCTGAAGGTCTGTGGCGTTATGAAATAAATGAGCATTTCCACCGAACCGATGAGATAATATCGGATGTCTATAGCCCCCCCCGCTAGCACTTCCGATGTCGTTCTATCTCCTTCGTTTCAGGCTGTTAATGATTCGTTAAGAAGATTTTCACTCGGGTGTTTCCATGATCCAGCAAGAGTTGAAGAATATGTTGATTTATTCTCTCTGCGAGCG
>JBDSOQ010000163.1:0-6444 GCA_039914755.1 Nitrosospira sp.
AAGGTCCCAAGGGAGGAAAACTGTTTATCAAGGATGGCTTCGGCGTAGAGGTCACCATTTTTGAAAAAGGGGTGCCGCCGCAATTGCGCCTCTACCTCTATGAAAACGGGAAGCCTCTTCCCCCCACCGTCGCGAAAGTGACCGTCACGCTATCCCGGTTGGGTGCGCCGGCGCAGATATTCAACTTCAAGCCTGAGGCCGATTATCTGCTGGGCGACCAGGTAGTGGAGGAACCTCACTCATTCGATATGGCAATTGCCGCCGAGCACGACGGTGAAACGTTTCGCTGGGGCTACAGCCAGGTTGAAGCAAGGGTAGCAATGCCGGACGAAATGCTGAAAGGCATCGGCGTCGAAATACGTACTGCCGGGCCAGCGACACTCAGGCTGACACTCAAGCTGCCCGGCGAGATCGTATTCGATGAGCATACCATCGTGCAGGTCGTTCCCCGGCTGCCGGGCATCGTGGATGCCGTCTATCGGCATCATGGCCAGCATGTGCAGAAAGGCGAGGTGCTCGCAGTCATCGAAAGCATGATGCTGGCTGATTTACGCAGCCAGCTCTTCGCGGCGCGAAAACGGCTGGGGCTGGCGCGGATCACATTTGAACGCGAGAAGCAGTTGTGGGAGGAAAAGATCTCCGCAAAGCAGGATTATCTCACCGCCCAGCAGGCGCTGGCCGAAGCCGAGATCGCCTCCGATCTTGCTTTATCCAAATTGCGTACGCTTGGCGTGCGGCCCGAGGCAATTCATCAGGAGCGCGATCTGTCCCGCTATGAGATCCAGGCGCCGATTCCCGGCCTTATTACCGCCAAAGCCATAGCCCAGGGCCAGACGCTTAAAGAGGATACGGCTATCTTCACCATAGCCGATGTGTCCACGGTATGGGCGCAAATCACGGTTTATGCAAAAGACCTGGATGTGCTCAAGATCGGGCAGAAGGCGAAGGTAAAAGCAACAGCGATCGATGCGGAGGGCGAAGGTGAAATCTCCTACATCAGCGCCCTTGTCGGTGCCGCGACCCGCACTGCCACCGCGCGGATCATACTGGATAACAAGGACGGCAGATGGCGCCCAGGCATGTTTGTCACCGCGGAACTGGTGGCCGAAGAAATTCAGGTGCCTGTCGCGGTTTCGGTCGATGCCATCCAGACACTGAATGACTGGTCGGTGGCGTTCGGCCGCTACGGCGAGCACCTTGAAGCACGTCCGCTGAAGCTCGGCCGCAGCGATGGCAAAATGGTGGAGGTACTTAGCGGACTTTCCGCCGGAGAACAGTACGCCGCAGGCAACAGCTTTATCATCAAATCCGAACTCGGCAAGGCGGGCGCATCCCATGATCACTGAAAATCGGTGCAGCCAGCCGGCAAGCTGTAGGTCAGCCAGAACATTTCCGATGGCGACACATCATGATTGAACGCATCTTGCGAGGTTCGATACACCGGCGCGTCTTCGTGATGGGAGCGGTGCTGGCGATGGCGGCGGTCGGGGTTTATAGTTTCCAGAAGCTGGCTATTGACGCCGTGCCGGACATTACCAATGTACAGGTACAGATCAATACACCGGCGACAGGCTATTCGCCGGTGGAAGCAGAACAGCGTGTGACCTTTCCGATCGAGACGGTCATGGCCGGCCTTCCCCACCTTCACCATACCCGGTCCCTCTCTCGCTACGGTTTATCCCAGGTGACGGTTATTTTCGAGGATGGCACCGACATCTATTTCGCGCGCCAGCTGGTCAACCAGCGCATCCAGGAGGCCAAGGCCAAGCTGCCCGTTGGAATTGTGCCCACGATGGGACCGATCTCTACCGGCCTTGGGGAAATCTTCATGTGGACCGTGAATGCCGGGAAAGACGCACAAAAGCCGGACGGCACCGCATATGACACGATCGACCTGCGGGAGATTCAGGACTGGATTATCCGGCCGCAGTTACGCATGGTCAAAGGGGTAGCGGAGGTCAACGCAATAGGCGGCTACGTCAAGCAATTTCACGTCACCCCCTATCCCGACAAGCTGCTCTCCTTCGGACTGACATTACAGGATGTCATCATCGCCCTGGAGCGAAATAATCTTAACGTAGGCGCGGGCTATATCGAAAAAAGCGGTGAACAATACCTGGTTCGAGTACCGGGGCAGGTGGCCGACCTGGATGAAATCGCCAATATCATTCTCGGTTCGCGGCAAGGCATACCCATACGTATCAAAGACGTTGCGGATGTCCTGATAGGCAAGGAATTACGCAGCGGCGCCGCTACGCAGAATGGTGAGGAAATAGTCCTTGCCACCGCGCTCATGCTGATTGGGGAGAACAGTCGGACGGTCTCTCAAGCTGTCGCCGACAAGCTGGTAGAGGTTAACCGGACTCTGCCGGAAGGCATCGTCGCGACGCCGGTATACGATCGCACCGATCTGGTGGACAAAACCATCTGGACAGTCGCAACCAACCTGTTCGAGGGTGCAACCCTGGTAATCCTGGTGTTGTTCCTGTTCTTGGGAAACCTGCGTGCTGCGCTGATTACCGCGCTCGTTATTCCGCTTTCGATGCTGTTCACCTTCAGCGGCATGGTGGCCAATCATGTCAGCGCCAATCTGATGAGCCTGGGGGCGCTTGATTTCGGCCTGATCGTAGACGGCTCCATCGTCATTGTCGAAAATGCCATCCGGCGGCTCGCGCACGAGCAGACGCGGCTGGGGCGACTGTTGACGCCGGCCGAACGCTTTGCTGTAGTCTTCGATGCATCCAGGGAGGCCCGACGGGTCCTGATCTACGGCGAACTCATCATCATGGTGGTCTATCTGCCGATTTTCGCGTTGTCAGGCGTGGAAGGAAGAATGTTTCATCCCATGGCTTTCACGGTCGTGATCGCACTGGTCGGCGCAATGATTCTTTCCATAACATTCATCCCGGCGGCAATTGCGCTCTTCCTCTCCGGCAAGGTAGCGGAAAAAGAAAGCCCGGTAGTGGCGTGGGCGAAGAAAGTGTATGTACCGGCCCTCGCGGCAGCGATGAACAACAAGGCGCTCACCGTCACGCTTACGGTGGTGATTGTGGTGCTGTCCGGACTGCTGACGACGCGGATGGGCAGTGAATTCATACCCAGCCTCAATGAAGGAGACATAGCTCTCCATGCCATACGCATTCCCGGCACGAGCCTGACTACTGCCGTCGAGATGCAGGACGAACTGGAGAAAACAATCAAGGCATTTCCCGAAGTGGACAGGGTGTTCTCCAAGATTGGCACCGCCGAGATTGCGACCGATCCGATGCCGCCGAGCGTAGCGGACACCTTCGTTATCCTGAAGCCGCCGTCGGAATGGCCGGGGCCGCACCATACCAAGCCGCAGTTGGTCGCTGCGATTGAAAAGGCCGTGCGGGAAGTACCGGGTAACAATTACGAGTTCACCCAGCCGATACAGATGCGTTTTAATGAACTGCTTTCGGGCGTGCGCGCGGATGTCGCCGTAAAAGTATTCGGCGACGACATGGATACGCTGCTCGCTGTAGGGGAGGAGATCGAAAAAGTTCTGGACACCATTCCTGGCGCGGCGGATGTGAGGACCGAGCAGATCAGCGGATTACCGGTACTGTCGATTCAAATGGATCGGTCGAAAATGGCGCGTTTCGGTTTGAATGCGGTGGATGTGCAGGATGCCGTCGCCATTTCCATTGGCGGCAGAAGCGCGGGCACTATCTATGAGGGGGATCGCCGCTTCGATTTGCAGGTTCGGCTGCCGGAATCACTACGCAGCGATATCGAGACCCTTGAGCGTTTACCGGTCAGGCTACCCGATTCGACCATGGGGGCTACGGCGGCCCCTGGCACTGGCGTAGTCGGTTACGTCATGCTGGGCGAGGTGGCTAATCTGGAAGTCGTCCAGGGACCTAATCAGGTAAGCCGCGAAAACGGTAAACGCAGGATAGTGGTCACCGCTAACGTTCGTGGCAGAGACCTGGGGTCCTTCGTTGAAGAAGCGGAAGCGCTCATCGCAGAGAAGGTGCAGAGTCCGCCGGGCTATTGGATAACCTGGGGAGGGCAATTCGAGCAATTGATTTCAGCGGCGCAGCGCCTTCAGATTGTCATTCCTGTGGCCCTCGGATTGATTTTTGTTCTGCTCTATAACATGTTCGGCAATGTTCGGGACGGATTACTGATGTTCAGCGGCGTTCCCTTCGCGCTTAGCGGCGGAATTGTGGCACTGTGGTTGCGCGATATCCCGCTGTCCATTTCAGCCGGCGTGGGATTCATTGCCCTGTCCGGCGTAGCCGTGCTGAATGGCCTGGTCATGCTGGCGTTTATCCGTGATTTGCGGGCACAGGGCATGACCCTGGATGAGGCTATTCAAACTGGCGCTCTCACCCGTTTGCGCCCGGTATTAATGACGGCACTGGTGGCAGCGCTTGGGTTCGTACCCATGGCGCTCGCCACCGGGACGGGTGCGGAGGTGCAGCGGCCACTGGCAACAGTGGTAATCGGCGGCATTCTTTCGTCCACCGCGTTGACTCTGCTGGTACTGCCCATCTTGTACCGCCTGGTCCATGGCAACGATGATGATCGCGATGGAATGCGGGGTTGAATACTCACCCCTTATTTACCCCTTACTTACCCTTACCTACCCATTGCTCATCCCTGGGCAAGTCTGAAAAAATTGTTGTAGATTCCTTCTGCCGGCCTATACCGGCTCCCGGAAGAGCGGCGGAACTGCCGTCTGCATGGACGACCCCGATGCAAGGATATGAGGATGGGTGAAAGAACTTTATTTAATTTGCCGGTCTCGCCATTTACGGGAACCGGTATGATGCCTGGAGTTGTGCCTCGTTGTTCAACTTCAGAAAGGAAAGCCATTATGCTGAAAGTCGCTCTATTCGTACGATTACAAGCCAAACCGGGGAAGGAAGCCGATGTGAGCAATTTTCTCGAACAGGGACTTACACTCGCGAACCAGGAAGCCCAGACGCCGGTATGGTTCGCACTTCGCCTGGGTCCATCCACTTTCGGCGTTTTCGATGCATTCGCCGATGAGGTGGGGCGGTCGGCGCATTTATCCGGTCCGATCGCAGAAGCACTGAGCGCCAACGCAGCCGATCTACTGGCGGAACCCCCGCATATTGAGTATATAGACGTACTCGGCGCGAAGCTTCCACTCTGACGTCATCCGCGGCGAGAAAGCGGGGTAGTGCGGAGGAGCGGAGCAGATGATCTGCTCGTTCCTTCGCATCGTTCGATCCTCTTAAAGCGTATCCTCCTTCCATCCCCGGGATTTAAGTTAAAATATTTTTTTGATCATACGCGCTCATCAATTTTAATGAAAAAAACTCGCGCTCCTCATCGCACCAAATCTCCGCGCGCAGTGCAAGAGCTTTGCCGTCTGGCGGCGGGGCTTGCCGCTTCCGGCAGCCGTATAGAAGACGCATTCTGGGAAAACCGGCTTGCGGCAAAGATACATGCCCAGCTGCGGACAAGCGACGATCAAAATCTCGAAGCGGCACTGGATCAGCTTTATGATACCGACCCGGCGGGTTATAGCGAGTTCATTTATGCCATAGAGGCGGCAATCGAATGCAGCATATTGACACATGAAGATCGGCGCTATGATGTGCTGATGTTCGCCGTGCCGGTACTGACCTGGTCGCGATTTTCGATTCCTTCGGGGCCGGTAGATGAAGCAATGCTGGCCGATTTGCGTGCACAGTTACAGACCCATGTGCTGGCGCCGAATGTCCAGTTCGTGCTCGCGGATTGCCTGTTCAGTCCCGACCAGCTACCGCGCGGCTATCACCTTACACATGAGCTGGCGGGCAAGCTATGGGCAGCGGCGGTGACGGGAGAGCACAAGTTGCATATGAACCCCAACCGGCTGGCCGAAACCGGCCGTTTCCTCTCCGATACACGCTATCTTCTCGGGGGTATCGCGGTGCCGCAAGGAAAGGCTATGTTTCGCTGGCAGCAAACGGACGGGGCTGGCGAGACCAGGAGCAGCAACTTGCCGGCTCTGATGTTATCAAAAGACGAAATTGTGCCTGCATGGCAGACTCACGGTGGTGAAGCTTTGCGGAAGTTGTTCCTGGGGTGTGCGTTTGAATTGCTGATACCCGATGGCTTTTTTTCGGCCTGGCGCATGGCGTATCGCCTCGCCCGGCCCTATTCCACGCATGCCACCGTCAATTTCCTGCAAACTACCCTGAATATTTCACCTAACAGGCTGCGTGCGGTAATCGCACCGTTCTATGATCAGTGGCTGGAAGAATACCGTATAGGTTTCACGCTCAAGGATCGCAACGAGGTGCTGTATGGGATAGTATGGGCATTGGTTGGCGATGAAGATGAGAACAGCGATATCGTAACCCAAATCGAAACGACCTTGCGGGAATGCGGTATAGGTCATACCATGTTGCTGCAAAATCATTTTCTTCTGGACTATTGCGAGGAGTGTGGCGCTCCCTT
>JBDSOQ010000194.1:0-10852 GCA_039914755.1 Nitrosospira sp.
TGGTGGAGCCCGGATCCACGCATGGTACTTTTCCCTGCTGAGCTTAAAATATCCCGGTCGCTAAGAAAAACGCTGAAGAAGGCTGATTATACGATCAGGATCGACAGTGCTTTTAACCGGGTCGTGCAGGCGTGCGCCGCGCCCCGTAAGGAGCGGGCAGGCACATGGATCCACGATGAGATGATCGCAGCTTACACTGCGCTGCACGAAATGGGCTGGGCCCATTCCATCGAAACATGGATAGAGGGTGAACTGGCGGGTGGATTGTACGGTGTTGCGCAGGGAAAAATGTTTTTTGGCGAATCCATGTTTTCCCGCACTACCGATGCATCCAAAGTTGCATTCGTGCACCTGGTAAGACACCTGGAGCGCCGAGGCTTCAAAATGATCGACTGCCAGATGAAAACGGCTCATCTTGCTACTTTCGGCGCCCGGGAAATTTCCCGCAAGGAATTTAGTCTAAAATTAAAAGAGTTGGTAAACTATCCGGAACGAGTCGACAAATGGTGTGTGGATTATGAGTCACTTGAATGATCTTCCGTCTTCAACGCTACAGTTTTACACTACCGCGTCTTATCCATGCAGTTACCTGCCTGAGCAATTGGCGCGGTCTCAGGTGGCAACACCCAGCCACCTGATCGATACCGGTGTCTATGGCGCATTGGTACAGGCGGGCTTTCGCCGTAGCGGCGCCTTTACCTATCGTCCATACTGCGACAATTGCAATGCTTGCATGCCGGTACGGATCGTCGTTGACGAATTGATTTCAAGGCGCGCCCAACGTCGTTCCTGGAAACGTCATCAGAACCTGGTCGCCACTCAACACGATCTTTATTATCATCCGGATCACTATGCGCTATACCTGCGCTATCAGGCGCGCCGCCATAGCGGGGGCGGCATGGATCGAGACAGCCGGGAGCAATACCGCCACTTCCTGCTGCCAAGCAACGTCAATTCCAGCCTTGTCGAGTTTCACGAAAATGGCAAGCTGCGCATGATCAGTATTATCGATGAGCTGCACGACGGCATATCATCTGTATATACCTTCTTCGATCCCGATGTGCCGGGGGCCAGCTTCGGTACCTATAATATTTTATGGCAGGTGCAACTGTGCCGGCTATTGAAATTGCCCTATCTTTATCTTGGTTACTGGATAAAGGAAAGCCGGAAAATGGCATATAAGGCTGGCTTCAGGCCGTTGCAAGGTTTGGTCGGGGGGCAATGGGAACCGCTGAGCCATTCCAGGATTCCTGAAGACTGAGACCAGTTCTCAGGAATGGCCGAAACATCAGGCCATGAAGTTATCGCTATGAAGTTATCGCTATGAAGTTAGCGTTGTGCCGCCCTTATAGCGGCTGCGCGTGTAGCCAGCGGTTTTGCCTTATCCGCATGGCCAATTTCCCGATAGAGCTGCGCCAGGTTTTCAAGGCTTGTTGCTACATTAGGATGATTTCGACCCAGTGCTTTTTCCGAGATAGACAATGCGCGCCTGAATAGTGGCTCGGCATAAGGGTACTTGCCCTGTTCGTTATACAAGCCCGCCAAATTATTCAAGCTCAAGGCAACGTTTGGATGATCCGGACCCAGTGCTTTTTGCGACATTGCCAGTACTCGTTTAAAAAGCGGTTCAGCCTGCGCATATTGTTGTTCGGCTGTATACAGCAGCGCGAGGTTGTTCAGGCTCATGGCTACGTTTGCATGGTTCGCGCCAAGCGTGTTCTCCAATATTTCCAGCGCACGCTTGAGAAGAGGCTCAGCTTGCGCATACTGTTCCTGGGCCTGATATAGCTGCGCCAGGTTATTCAGGCTCATGGATACATTGGGATGATCCGGGCCGAGTACCTTCTCATCGATCGCCAACGCGCGCTTGTACAGGGGTTCAGCCTGCGCATATTGCTCTTGTTTCCTGTAAAGCATCGCGAGATTGTTCAATGTCGCTGCCATCTCAGGGCCTTCCCCGACAGACTTTTCAAAAATAGCCAGGGCGCGTATGAGGAGAGGTTCCGCCTGTTTATACTGATCCCGGGCACTATATAGAAATGCCAGGCTGTTCAGACTCGAGGCAATGTCGGAATGGTCCGGTTCCCTCGTTTGTTCGGCTATCTGCAGCGCCTTGGCCGCGACCACAGTCGCGCGGTTATAGTCCCCTTGCTCATAAAGCAATTCCCACTCCTGGTTGAGCGTATCCCAATCAGTGATGGCATGAGTCAATCCAGAAGAGGCCATGAAAACCAGGATCAGGCACTGGCGAGTCAGCTTGGCGAATGTAATCATTTACGCTTGTGAGAAGCAACAAACCATGGGTAATTTATTGTCTTATTGTCGACTACTGAAGGAACCCTTGAACCTGAATTCCCGGTTGACCGCTTATTTTCCGGCTCATTTGCCAACCGAGTAATCACTATAACCGAGAAGGATATTTCTTTTCCCGCTGAACTTTACTTTTCGGTGAGCTCGCTCCACTCGTTCAATTGCGGGATTTAGATTGAATGGGTACGTTTTGTCAGGCATTAAGAAAGATGAAAAAAATTCGCGCGCTGTTGGGCGATGCCTCGATCAACGGCGCCTGTTCCAACGACCAGCCTCCCTATGACGATGATTAGCGGTGCAAGTTCCTTTACAGACTCGGCACTTTCCGGGTGTTAAAATGAATCCATGTTCTATTCCTTGCTTCGTCCGTTATTATTCAGTCTCGAACCTGAAGCGGCTCACCGCGTCACGTTTGATGCAATCGAGAAAGCTTATCGTTTCGGACTGATCAATCGCACACCGATAGCATGCCGGCCCCGGCATGTCATGGGTCTCGACTTTTCCAATCCTGTCGGAATGGCTGCCGGGCTGGACAAGAACGGTGAACACATTGACGCACTGGCGGCGCTCGGGTTTGGTTTTATCGAAATTGGTACGGTTACGCCCCGTCCACAGCCGGGGAACCTCAGGCCTCGGCTGTTTCGCATTCCTCGGGCACACGCCATCGTTAATCGCATGGGCTTCAACAATGACGGTATCGATAAACTGATGGCGAATGTCAGGCGTGCAAATTACCGCGGCATACTCGGCATCAATATCGGAAAGAATTTCGATACCTTGATGGAAAAAGCGGTTGACGATTACTTGATTTGCCTGCGCAAAGCCTATCGCTACGCCGATTATATCGCCATCAACATTTCTTCGCCTAATACGCCTTCCCTTCGGCAACTACAAAACGCCAACGAACTGGATCATCTGCTGGGTGCGCTGAAGCTGAACCAGCAAAAACTCGCCGACGAGTACGGAAAATATACGCCGCTTGCCGTAAAAATCGCTCCGGATCTCGATCTGCAGCAAATCGACTCCATTTCGGCACTTTTGATGAAACATCGCATAGACGGGGTTATCGCGACGAATACCACCATTTCCCGCACTGGAATAGAGACACTGCCTTATGCATGCGAGCCCGGCGGATTGAGTGGTGCACCGCTGGCTAAACGTGCCACCGCTGTCATCAGGCGCTTGCATGTCAAGCTGCAAGGAGCGCTGCCCATTATTGGGGTAGGCGGTATCCTATGCGCAGCGGACGCAGAGGAAAAAGTCGAGGCTGGGGCAAGCCTGGTCCAGATATATAGTGGCTTGATTTATCGCGGTCCTCGCCTGATACGGGAGATTGCGTATGCGTTGTGCGCTTCGGATACGCAGCCTTCTTCACAGGCGGGTTTGGGATGAAAGAAAATTTGCTGGTAGCGGAAATCGATGCGATCCTGCCGCAAACCCAATGCCGCAGGTGTGGATTCTCCGGCTGTGAGCCTTACGCCAAAGCCATTGCAGAAGGGCATGCCGACATCAACCAGTGTCCTCCCGGTGGCGACGAGGGTATTCGCAAGCTGGCAGAATTGCTGGGGATAAGGCCCGTGGCGCTGAACGCCCTGCATGGTATCCCCAAACCCAGGACAGTGGCGCTGATTGACGAGCAGCCCTGCATAGGTTGCACGCTTTGTATCCAGGCTTGTCCGGTGGATGCCATCGCAGGAGCGGCCGGCCACGCGCATACTGTCATTGCGGCCGAGTGCACCGGCTGCGAATTGTGTGTTGCGCCGTGCCCGGTGGATTGTATCAGCATGATTCCACCCAAGGTACGCGCTGCCGGTTCCGCGGGTAACGGCCATGCCAGAATTGATGACCCCTGGATACCTGATGACGACAAGCAAGTTGCCGACCGCGCGCGTGCACGCTATCAATCCAGGTTGCAAAGGCTCGAGCGTGAAAAACAGGGAAACGAAGAAAGGCTTACACAAAAAGCCGAAGCAATGAGTGGTATTTCATCACCCGCCCCCGATCTCAAGAAAGCAACTATCCAGGCTGCGTTGGAGCGCGCCATGGCCGCTCAAGCGCAGGCATCGAAGAAAAATAGCACTGCGGATCCATCGGTAACGTCCCACCGTAGTATTAATTCATGAATTCAAGTATACGTCACGAAATATTCAGGCGCTTCAAGTCGGTTAACCCGCACCCTACCACCGAACTGGAGTATGGTTCGACCTTTGAATTGCTTATCGCAGTGATCCTTTCGGCTCAGGCTACCGACAAGGGCGTGAACCTGGCGACCCGGAAACTGTTTCCCGCGGCAAATACGCCTGAGAAAATTCTCGACCTGGGGGAGGCCGGGCTACGGGATTACATCAAGAGCATCGGGTTATATAAAACCAAGGCCAAGAATATTATCGCTACTTGCAACCTGCTTATCCAGCATCACGGCAGCGAGGTGCCGCAGACACGGGAAGCGTTGGAAAAACTGCCGGGAGTTGGGCGCAAGACCGCCAACGTGATATTGAATACCGCATTCGGCCAACCCACCATGGCGGTGGATACGCATATTTTCCGGGTCGCAAATCGTATCGGGCTTGCACGCGGCAAAACCGTGCTGGAGGTGGAGCTGAAACTACTGAAGTGCATACCGAAGGAATTCAGCCACGATGCGCATCACTGGCTCATTTTACATGGGCGGTATGTATGCATCGCGAGAAAGCCGAAATGTGCCATTTGTATCATTAATGATTTGTGCGAGTTCAAGGAAAAAAATCTTTAACCTAAATCCGGTAGTTGGACGGGGTGAAGTGTAGGGTTTTTGGGGTGCAGGTCAAGGCGCAACGACGCGGAATGGTCGTTCCATTCCAAGAAGTTGCAACGCAGCCATGTGCCGCAAAAGCCGTGCAATTCACCACGTAGCGACCTCACCCGGAAAGTGAGCGTCAAATAATATGAAATATTGTTATTAATCATAACACTGATATATCAAATGAGCGGTCAACTACCGTATTTAGGTTAAAGGAAAACAGCTTTGAGAAAAATGAATCCGCTCAGTTACAGCCTGGATGTTTAATCCTTCGAGGGAAGAGGCGCGCCGGTTTTTCTTCGACACCTGGCGCAAGTATCGGCAGAGAGAGATACTTTCCGACATGGAAAACATGGCGATTGAGGTGATCCTGCTGCATCCGGAGTACCACGCCATGCTTGATGATCCAGAGCGCTACCAGGACAAGGATTATCCGCCTGAAATGGGCGATACCAATCCATTTTTGCATATGGGCATGCATATTGCCATCGGAGAGCAGCTCTCGATAGACCAGCCCGCCGGTATTCGCAAGCGATTTGAACGCCTGCTGAAGCTAACCGGCAACGAGCACGATGCCGCGCACCAAGTCATGGAATGTCTTGCGGAAATGATTTGGCAGGCGCAACGCAACCAATCGGCGTTTGACGCCTCGGTTTACTTTGAATGCCTGGACCGGCGGCAGAATTGATCTTTATTCGAGGTGATGCTACTCGTCCTGTTTATCCGGACTCCGAGTAGCAGGCCGCTGGCTTCCAGCCCGCCTGCACCTTCTGAACAAGCCCCCTGGTGGTGAGCGTTGCGTATGTCCTCCGAGGAAGGACCGGTACTGCTGGGCCGAAAACCGATGGGGACGGCGCCCAGGCATTGCGCAAATGGTGCCCAGAAGGGGGCATCGGGGCAGTACCAAGGACCATGATCGTCCCTGGCGCCTGCTCCCCACGCCGAGGACGTGCACCTTCTTCGGAAAAGTACTATTCTGCGCTACGTTCGCGCGCCATCCGTCTTGTTTCCCTCAACCAATCCCTACAGCCATTGGACCAAAATCATGCTCGCGCAGAGCTTATTCAGGAATTCCTGAATCAATATTTTGTTTTCAGACCGGATTGACTTGCAAAATAAGCCGACACATTTTCAATGTCTTCCTTGCTCAGAGCGGCGGCCATGCCAGCCATGATGGGGTCCTGGCGCGCGCCCGACTTATATTCGGTCAGCGTTTTCTCCAGATAACTTGCATGTTGTCCGTTCAGCTTCGGAAAAGCAGGTGCGGGACTATTGCCGTCCGGACCGTGGCACGCAGCGCAAACCTCCGCCGCTTTTTTCTTGCCAGCTTCAATATTGGCCGCCATTCCCTGGCTGGAAATCAGCAGCAGCGCGCCGCTCGCCGCGGCAATAACGAAATTTTTCATGAGGCTTTCCTTGCGTGATGAGTAATTATTTTCCGCTGGCGCCAGCGTAATAGGCCGCCAGATCTTCCATATCCTGTTCGGATAGTTGGGCGGCAATCGCCTTCATGCTGGGGTGGCTGCGGGCATCCGTTTTATACGCCTGTAGCGCTTTGACCAGGTACTCGGCATGCTGGCCGCCAATTCTCGGGACGTTATACACCGTCGGGTAAGATGTCCGGTATCCTTCTATTCCATGACAGCCGATACACATGGTATTCTTCTGCTTGCCTGCAGCTGGATCGCCCGCTGCCTGAGCCGTACCGGTGACTGCCAGAAGCAAGCCCCACGCAAATAAACTTATTATTGCTGGTCTTTTCATTATCAGTGCCCCCTCTTTACAAAAAGAGCGACTCTAAACGATGTGTCATTCCTGGTCAATCAATAAATCTATAAAACAATAACATATATCGAATAGGGATATATGGAATGAAATTATCGTTATGATTTCTGACCATTTATCTGACGTTTTGCATCAAGTTCCTCCCATCGGGCGAGACAACTCATAAGCTCTTCTTCAATCCCTACAAAACGCTCATGCAAGGCCCGCGCTTTTTCCGGTTGATTGAGATAAAAATCCGCAGTACCCAGTTGGCGGGTGATGGCAGCCTGTTCCTGCTCCAGAAGCTCGATCTTTTGAGGTAGCTCATCGAGTTCACGGATTTCCTTGTAATCCAGTTTAATCCGGGTGGGAGATTCGCGCACCTCGCGCGCCTTGAACGGAGCCGTCTGTTGCGATTTTGCCGCCTGCTCCTTTTCCGCCGCTTTCCGATACCCCTTTGCCCGTACCCAATCTTCATAGCCCCCGACATATTCCCGCAGTATGCCATTACCTTCGAAGGCGATAACCTGGGTAACGACGTTGTCGAGAAATTCCCGGTCATGGCTGACGAGAAACAGCGTGCCCGAATAGTTTTGCAGCAGCGCCTCCAGTAGTTCCAGCGTTTCGATATCCAGATCGTTGGTTGGTTCGTCAAGGATCAGGACGTTGGCAGGGCGGGTGAACAAACGCGCCAGCAATAGCCGGTTGCGCTCACCGCCCGAGAGAGACTTTACCGGGGAACGCGCTCGCTGTGGCGCAAACAGGAAATCTTCCAGGTAGCTGATGACGTGCTTGCGCGTCTCGCCAATATCGATAAAATCCGAACCCTGGCTAATCGTGTCTATCAGGGTTGCCTCCTCATCCAGTTGTTCGCGCAACTGGTCAAAATAGGCTACCTCAAGCTTGGTGCCCAGCCGGACATCGCCGCTATCGGGCGGTAATTCGCCCAGTATCAGCTTTAGCAAGGTGGACTTACCCGCGCCATTAGGCCCCAGCAATCCCACGCGATCGCCGCGCATGATCCGGCAGGAAAAATTGTCTATGATGGTTTTGTCGCCATATCTTTTGCTGACATGTTCCAACTCAGCCACCATACGTCCGGACTTGGCGCCTTCATCGACGTTGAGATTAACCTTCCCCATTTTATCGCGCCGGTCGGCACGCTCTATTCTTAGCGCTTCCAACCGTCTCACCCTGCCTTCGTTACGCGTACGGCGTGCCTGAATCCCCTTTCGTATCCAGACCTCTTCCTGTGCCAGCACTTTATCGAATTTTTGATTGTGAACGGCTTCAACTTCCAGCATTTCCAATTTTTTTCGCTGGTACTCAGCAAAATCGCCGGGGAAGCTTGCCAATTTCCCACGGTCGAGTTCGACAATCCTCGTCGCTACATTATTCAGAAAGCGGCGGTCGTGTGTAATGAACAGCACGCTTCCGGCAAAGTCCTTCAGCAACCCTTCCAGCCACTCGATAGAGGAAAAGTCCAGGTGGTTGGTCGGCTCATCCAATAGCAGCACGTCCGGAGATACCACCAGGGCGCGAGCCAGCGCGACCCGTTTTTTTTGTCCGCCGGAGAGTTGTCCTACTAAAGCGTCGGGGGGAAGATCAAGCTTGTCGATGGCGGTTTCCACCCTGGCCTGGATGCGCCATCCATCCTGAGCTTCCACTTCGGCTTGCAAGTCCTGCAGGCGAGAAAGAAGTGCCTCGGTATCTCCCATGCCATCGCTCAGGAGATGAGACGCTTCATGATAATGAAGCAGCACCTGGCTGACCTTCCCCAATCCCTTCGATACTTCCTCGAATACCGTAAGGGTGGGGTCCAGTTCCGGTTCCTGCGGCACATAGGCCAGCTTCAATCCGGGGGTGCGCCAGATCCTGCCGTCGTCCGGCTTGATTTCGCCTGCAATGATACGCAGTAAACTCGACTTCCCGCCGCCATTTCTGCCGATCAGCCCGATACGCTCGCCGGTATCGAGCTGCAAGTCTACTTGATCAAGCAACGTGTGATGGCCAAAGGCGAGGCAGGCTCTTTCAAGAGTGAGGAGAGGCATGGGCAGGGAAAGTTACTTCAGCTTGATTGATAAGGGGCGCAATTCTGGCACGCTTGGTGAAGTTTGGCAAAGAATCCGCCATTCTATCAATGCGGGTTTACCCGGCGCGAGAACGATGCGGATGATCAATCGAACGGCGGCTCGTGTAATAAATCATCTCGGGGCCGCGCGCGTCCGATCGCCTGAATCGCTTCGCACCAGCCCTCACATGCGTTGCGCCCTGCCCGGCCCCGCCAGATATTCAGCACACCCTTGCATTTTGCGTAGAAATAGAAGAATTTCAGTATTTCTTGGCGCTGCACCGCATCCGGACAGACATCGCCACAGACAAGCTTGTCGTCGATGAATCCGCCGTCAGTCATGATCACGGCTCCCCAGGCCTGGACGCGTATCCTTGCGCCGAACGATAGGCGCGGGCCGAGTACCAGCGCATCCAGAAGGTCGCCGTCGAGGCCGATGTAACCTGGCACAGAGCCGTAGTTGAACGGACATGGCATGGGCGAGATAAAGTCGACTCTACCGTTGGATCCGCGTTTAAGGAAGCTCCCTCGCGGAACTTCAATCACCACTTCCACCACTGGCGGTTCAGTCAGCGCCAGAACGTTTTGAAGTCCTGCTCTGCCCAGGGTGGACATTATTTGTCCATCATCTTGAAGTCCGCTTTTGATCCAGCCCCTCCTCGATTTTTTTGCAGGTTCTCACTGGCCGGCCTCATCCTTTTCGACCAGCAGCGTATACAACCTGCGGCTATCAGCGCGCAATACGATAAACCTGAAAGCGCCAACAGATACCGATTCGCCTCGTTTCGGCAGCCGGCCAAATTTGTGAAGTACCAGACCCCCGATGGTGTCGTAATCCACATCACTCAACTCGGCCCCGAGCCTTTCATTGAAATCGTCGATTTCGGTTATAGCCTTGACACGGTAATGCCCGCCCGGATCCTGCACGATGTTGTCTTCGGCTTCGTCGAAATCGTGTTCATCCTCAATGTCACCGACGATTTGCTCCAGCACGTCTTCGATAGTCACCAACCCCGCGACGCCGCCATACTCATCCACTACGATGGCTATATGATTGCGATTACTCCGAAAATCCTTGAGCAACACATTGAGCCGCTTGGATTCGGGGATAAAAACGACTGGCCGCAACATATCGCGTACATCAAATTCTTCTTCTCCGGCAAAGTAACGCAATAGATCTTTTGCCAACAATATACCGATGACGTTATTTTTATCGTTTTCGGTGACAGGAAAGCGCGAGTGCGCAGTCTCGATAACCAGCGGGATGAACTTGTCCGGCGTTTCACTGATATCGATCACACTCATTTGCGAACGCGGAACCATGATATCGCGGGCCTGCATTTCGGATACCTGTATCACCCCTTCGATCATACTCAGGGCATCCGAATCGAATAAATTGCGTTCATAAGCAGAATGTAATAACGCAATCAGTTGCTCGCGATCCCCCGGCTTGCGCAGAAGCCAGGCGCTGACGCGCTCGAGTAAGGCCGTTTTGGGAGGATCATCCATATGCGTTTGCCAGCTCGTTTACAAGAAATAAATAAACTGTGGAAGATGCCGACAAGAACATACGGTCCCACTCATAATCAACGTTCTTCAGCGGTGTCAGAAGATTCCCTGTAAGGATTTTCATATCCCAGTCTTTCGATAATTTCTGCCTCCATCCGCTCCATTGCCGCTGCTTCAACATCGCTTTCATGGTCGTAGCCCTGAAGATGCAAGACGCCGTGCACGGTGAGGTGTGCGTAATGCGCTGTCAGATTTTTATGTTGCTCACGCGCTTCTCTTTCGATTACCGGCGCGCACAGCACGATATCTCCGGCCAGGGATTGCGCGCCCGGCCCAGTATTATCGTAAACAAAAGTCAGGACATTGGTCGGATAATCCCTGTCCCGAAAATTCCGGTTGAGGCTATGGCCCTCCGCTTC
>JBDSOQ010000110.1:0-6693 GCA_039914755.1 Nitrosospira sp.
CTCCGCAACGGTCTTTGCGGCGACGTCGGAAGTTGCTTGCTGTTGCGCTACGGGCGGCGTAATCGGGGCTGTTTGCCCGGATGGTTCCGTGCCATCGTTTTGTGCGGCGATATGCTTGAAGTTGAGCTCCCCTTTCGGAGTAAGCAACACGTGAGCAAGGAAGTCGGCAATCGCAATCGACTTGATATCGACGCGAAGCGGATCACTGACAAACTGTATGCCGCCGATATCGAGGCTTCGCCATCGCAAAAGGTCCGCCATATTTGTCTTTTGCAGAACGTTAAAATTGCTGAAACGGCTTTCGCCGTTCAGCGCCACTTTCAGCGGTGACCCATCTGCCTTGACGTTGCCATCGAAGGATATCGAACCACTCGTCAGCAAGGCATTCCACTGGTCGCCAGCCCAGCCTTGCAGCGCGACAAGATCAATATCCTTGGCATTTATAGCAAGATCAGCCATCAACGGCGCCCATGCCAGGGACCCATTTGTCTTGAGGCTCCCGTTTTTATTTACCTCGGCCTTCAACGCAAGCCTAAGCGGTGTTGCACCGTTCAAGTCAATATCGGATAGGGTTAAATCCAGCGGATCGACAACCATCGGCACCACGTTTGGCAGTGTACGGTCTTCAAAGCGCAGTGCCGCAGCTATCAATTGCAAGCTGCCAAGCTGAGCCGTCCATGGCTTGTTTTTCTTCGTGGCGGCAGCGGTCGCCTCCGGTTTTGGCTCCGGTTTGCCCGGCGGTGCGGAAAAAAACTTGACGAGATCGATCCGACCATCCGCTTCACGACGCATAGAACCCTTGAAGTGATCGAGCGTCAACGCACCCAGCGCGACACTCTGGCGCTCGGTATCGATCGCGACCTTATCCAAGTTTAGCTTAGGCAGACTCAGGACTGGTTCTAGGTCTCCCTTGCGAATTAACGCGACTTCGGCCAACGCCAGTGCAATATATGAAGGCTTCAGCCCGTTCAGATTGATTTCGGTTAATTTAAGGTCGAGCTGCTTGAGTTTCGCGGTATAGGGCACTTCCACCGCCCGATTCTCTATCTCGAATTTCCGGAGCGCAGCCTGGCCCGTCAATACCATATTTGGCGCCTGCCCATCGACCTGGGTAAATGTCAGCAATAAGTCGCTATCAAAATAGCCGGACAGGAGGCTGATGCCGAGCGGGATGGGCGAATATTCGTCTATTCGCGTCAAATCGACGTCTTTGAGCTTGAGTTCAAGTGTGGCTTCCCGATTTTGCGTGAAGGGGCGCAGCTTTCCTCCCAGAGTGAGCGGAGCGCCATTGATCTTGGCGCTGAAGTGCGGTTCCACCCAGCTTTCCTCGTCATTTTCAAAATTCGCAATGAAGGGTATCCCAACAGTAATCTCGGATATGTCCTGATGGCTTTTCTTGAGCCGATCGACGAATTCGAAGTGACCGCCCTCGATGACGATATTACTCACCGAAAACATGGTCTTGCCGCCCTCCTCCGGCTTATTCATGAAATCTTCTATCAGGTCCGTGATATTGAAGCGGTTTTCGTCTTCGCGAACCAGACGTAGCGCTGGCGCTTTTATTGATACGGAACTGATTACCGGCGCACGCCGCGTAATCGAAGCAGCGCTAAGGTTGACGTACAGTTCGTCAACGGAAAAAAGCGCCTTCCCCGCATCGACGTCCGTCTCCTTTTCACCCACCCGAAAACCGCGCACGGTCAATTCCAGCGTATAGGGTTGAATGTCGATTGACTGCACTGTCACCGGACGATGCACGGCTTCTGTCAACAAAGTTTCAAGCTTGGTCTTGGCGTACCTCGGCAGCCAGAAATAACCGAGTAGTCCGAATAGCACAATGATGGCAACTAAACTGCCCAGTCCGATAACCAGGCGTCGGTGGCTTTTGAAACGGTGCAGCAGCGTTATCGGGGTCATAGTGACGCGGTTATCCTGAGAGGCAATCTGGCAGCAATTGCGCGGATTTTAAGAGCAAGATCAATCTTCCCCGCCAACTTTACCCTGCGCTTAAAGCCGGGTCAATTATCGCAGTAAACCTGGACCAGGCTCATGGGCGACGTTTGCGAGGACGTGGCGGAAGCAGCTTGAAAGTAATGATGACCAGGATCGCAAAAAGTACATAAATCATTGTCAGCATCCATTCCGGCACATCATAGAAAAGTATGCGGTGCAGCCAGCGCTGGATGAAATTACCGCCGCTTTCCCCGCCGCGCAGCCTGTCTTCCAATAACGTAAGTGGACATACCATGCCGATGAAGGACTCGACAACCACGAACAGGATGGCGACAATGTGCGCAAGCCGAAACCGGAGATTTCGTACAAATTCGAATCTCATCCATTCGCCTATCCATATCAACGGCAGGCTGCCGACAACAAACAACACGAACAGGAAATGAATGATAAGAATGATATCGCCTAACACGCATTATTCCATGTATTTTTAGCCCGGTATTGTCAAGGCTCAGTGCTTATCGACAACACCCACAAAAGCAAAAGCATAACCATATTCTATTAGGTTATTTCTGCATATTTGCCCGTATCGGTATAGTGCGCAAATTGAAGAGGCAGAGGCACCATACTTATGAAGATTCGCAACCTGGATCTGACGCGAAATCCAATAAACGTGGAGCATCAGCAATTCGGGCTTCCTCCTGTCGAGGAGCCTGTCTCTCATCCTGGCGCCCATCCTCTCCTCCAGGCCGCCGTATGGTTTGTCGTCGCGGTGTTGATTGTGTTGGTAATATTTTTAACGGGACGCTTTTTTATTTCCAATAACTGGCTTGGCGGCTGGCAAATTATTGGTGAGACAGTCAGCAGCAGGCTTTTCTGGACTGCGGTGATGGTCGGGTTTTTCGCACAGGTAGTGGATGGTGCCTTGGGCATGGCATACGGCGTTACAGCTACGACATTCCTCCTGGCAACAGGCGCCACGCCCGGGGTGGCCAGTGCGAGCGTTCATATTGCGGAAATTTTCACCACCGGGGTTTCCGGTATTTCTCACGTAAAATTTGGAAATGTAAACAAAGAGTTATTTATACGCCTGCTGGTGCCGGGTATTCTAGGCGGCATATTGGGCGCGGTACTGGTGACCCAGATCGACGGGACGGTATTCAAACCGTATATTTCCGCTTATTTGCTGTTACTGGGGATATATATACTCAGCAAAGCGTTTCGTCCGCTGCGTTTGCGCAAGGATTCCCCGAGACACGTCGGGAAATTAGCGCTGTTTGGCGGATTCGTGGATGCAGCGGGCGGAGGCGGCTGGGGTCCGGTAGTGACATCCACGTTGGTAAGTTCCGGAAATGATCCCCGTACGACCATCGGCTCGGTCAATTTCGCAGAATTCTTTCTGACGTTGGCGGGCGCCACGGTTTTTACATTGCTGATGGACACCAACACATGGTCCATCATTGTGGGCCTGGTATTCGGGGGCTTGTTTGCCGCCCCGTTTGCGGCAGTACTGTGCAAAAAACTCCATGCAAGAACGTTGCTGATACTGGTCGGAACGTTGATCGTCATCATAAGCTCTTATAATCTCTACCGGTCGCTCGTCGCGTAGGAAAAAGACTCGATACCGGATTGCCGCCCACTTAGTCCCATCCAGACTCCCCCGCACCAAAGCTCGAGCGCCGGCTATCACGGGCAACCTGCAGCACTTGGGCAAAAGCCGATTCGAACGCTCCTCTCCTTCCAAAGCGCTTCCTGAAATTGGCCAGCGTGCCGTGACTTGGATGCCAGTTGCAGGCCGTGCAGCGAAACGCCAGCGATTCATAGACTGCCCGCTCAATCTTGCCGGTTACTTGCGTCAGTCCGCCGTGATTTCCGGATACGATAAACAGACTCCTTTCAATCCCCGGGTCCTGAGCCAATGGAAGCGCTCGTCCCACGTAGCAAATCTCGCGGTAGCCGTTGCTACGGATCCCGATACAACCAGCACCGCACGCGGCACAAACGGTCATCGTCCCGGCTACTAATAACAGGCCGTCCACACGCACGAACGGATACTCGCCTTCAGCCGCCGTTCGTTGAAGGCACGCGGGCATTTAGTTAGCGGCTGTCGGACTTGAAGAATCGCAGCGAAAAAGTGACTAGGTGAGGACAGATCTTGCGGATTTTGAAGGCCAATAGTTATTCTATTGGCCGAAAAAGCGGCGAAATATGGACCGGCCAGACGCTTTTGCAGCCAATTTCCTTTAAATTCGACAGCTGCTAGTCCTACACATAGCACGCTCACCGTCGATTTGGTGAAACTTGCGCCCACACAACTCTTCGGTAATTGCCATTACCCGCGTGTCGAGACGCCCTGCACGACCATCTACATCAGTGCCGGAATTTATATAGTTTACTTGTGTCTTGTATGGTATTTATATATATCAAATCGATAGCCTTATAACGGGCGCTTTTTGATATACAACGAATTTCAATCTATTGATACGTTATGAATATCCTACCGCCGCTCGGAAGTTCTGGCTGTTTAGGGGTACAACCCCAGACGGCACAAAAGATCACATATTGCGCTCCAGTCGTTGAGGCGAACCCCCAAGATATCAATTTCCAGTACGAGTCCCTCAGCCGGGCCAATGGAACATTCGATGGAATTCCTTAGTCTCCTGCTGGGTACAATTACCCTTCGCCCCTATGTATTTGTGTTCCTTGCCGTGTTTCTCTTTTCGGCGAGCAAGCTGATCGGTTGGCGCAGAACGGCATACTTCTGGGGTATTACATATATTGTGTCGCTTTTGTGCGAATTAATTTCCACTCGCACCGGAATTCCATTTGGCTGGTATCACTATAATGGTTCAACGATAGGCCGCGAATTGTATGTCTTTGACATCCCTGCCATGAATGCCATCTCGTTTCCCTTTATTCTCTTTGCAAGCTACTGCATGGCTCTAGCTTTTCTCCTTCCTGCTGCCAGTACAAATTACCGGCTTGGCATGAGCACGATTCGAATGGGGTTTTCCGTTGCAGCTAGAACCGGTTGGCCCGTGATGGTGCTTACCATTCTTTTTTTTGTACTCATCGACATTGTCATTGATCCGGTCACGCTCCGCGGCGACCGATGGTTTCTTGGACAAATATATCATTATCATAATCCCGGCGCGCATTTCGGCGTTCCGCTAACCAATTATATGGGCTGGGTTGTTGTTGGCTTTCTCTCGCTCCGAGTCTATCTTTCTCTCGACCGCAAGCTCCTTCCGAGCGAAGCCGGACTCTTGCCTGCCCCATCGGTGACTGCGCGCGTACTGCTCGGTTGCGCACTTTATTACGGTATATTGATCTTCAATCTCGTCATGACCTTCTGGATTGAAGAATTACTCATAGGCATTACCGGGCTGTTCATTTATCTTCCGGTTACCGTATTGCTTGCTTTCAGACTTCTTGGGCACCTGTCCCCCTGTGAAGATTAGAGGCTATTATTAGAGGCTATTAATGAGCGCATTTAAACAAACGACAGTAGAGGCACACCCAGAATTCAGAAGAAAGGTACGTAGCGGTCGAAATAATCCAAAAGCCATTGCAAGGGGAAAAATGACTGCTAGCGTGAACAACACCACCGGGCGGTGGGTTTTGCGGTGATGGGTTGTTCACCTCACCATGGGACTCACTCGGAACAGCATGGCGCCAGACAAGGTGGTACGCTAAATTCTGTCTCCAAGACCAGGCCTCGCTTAAAAAAGTCAAGGTAAAATCGTCGGGTAGTGGTCTTGACGGCTGCCACGGCCAGAAGGTAGACACGTCGCCCGCAACCCTCATGGACGAGATTCATGGATAATGGGATAGGTGAGCTTAGTCCTCTACAGCAAGGGCTTGAACATGGATTCAAGTTTTTCCTGACTGAGACGGCCTAATTTCGTACCGATAATTTTTCCGTTACGATCGATAACGACCGTAAAAGGTAACGCTCCCTGGCGATTTCCCGCTGCCTCAGCCAGTGCCATGGCTTTCATATCTCCCACCAATACGGGGTAATTAATGCCGATCTCTTTGCTGAATGCGGCCGCTCTTTCCTTCTGATCCACTGCGATGCCGATAAAAACCAGGCCGTTTTCCCTGAATTTTTCCTGGAGTTCAATGAACTCGGGAATTTCCTGACGACAGGGTTCGCACCAGCTTGCCCAGAAATTAACTACCATCACTTTGCCGCGCCACTGCGATATTGCCTGACTTTTGTCCTGCAAATCAGGCAAGCTTGCGGCAAATATCGCCTCGGCTCCTCTACTCGCCACCGCTGCGTCAGTTGCCCCAGATTGGGCATCGCCGCTCATCAACTGACCACGCAACAGAAATCCGGCCGCCACTGCAAGTACTGCGACACCTGTATACAATAATACCTGTTGCAATTTCGTCATTTAATCGTTAGTCCAAAAAATACCACTTGCATAATCAGGCCGAGGCTGGCAATTGGCGAATGCCTCCTCCCTCGAACTCGAAGCGATGGCATTCAACCTAAATCCGGTAGCGGCCTCACCCGGAAGGTGAGCGTCAAATAATATGAAATATTATTATTAATCATGACACTGATCTATTAAATGAGCAGTCAACTACCGGATTTAGGTTCAAATGAGTTGAACCGTTTTTCGGGAACGGCTAGATCAAGACCGCATTGAGTATCTTCAGAAAGCTTTCCTTGTCCTGATACCCTATGAGCCTGATACCCGGAACCTCGCGCCCTTCCCGATCAAGGAACAG
>JBDSOQ010000114.1:0-4627 GCA_039914755.1 Nitrosospira sp.
AGATCGGTTTCGTATGCCCGCGTCAGGTCGGCGGCACGGCTGACGATCAGATGCGTTTCGATGCCGATGGTGCGAAGCACTTTGAGAGCCCGTACCGCATAAATGATCCCCGTAGCGCCGCTAATACCCACGATAAGTCTCTGTTTGCGTGATTCGACCATGCGATGCGATACTCCGAATTCAATTGAGAGGCGTGATTCGTCTCATTTTAATCGCTTTAATAAAATCTTACTCCCACTTATCCGAAATAAAATATTGGCAGTTATATCAGATCGAGCTTTGGGAACATTTTATCAGCACCAGCCGCTCTAACCCAGAGTGAACGGGTAGGTTGGCGGTTGAGAGAGTGGAATCGCGCTTTTCTTTTCATATCTGAAATGGCTGAGCTGTCAAACCGGCGGAGTTCGTCGTATGCTTCGACAGATCACAATTCCGATATCTATGTTGACGATAGTTTAGGCCTGTGCTAGGTTTAAGTGGTGCGTTGTAACCTAATCAGTGCGGACGAAACCAACATGAGCGAAGCCAACCCGCTTTACTTGGCGCCGACTGAAATATCTCGGATTGACATTCCCCATGAAATTTCCACCTATTTGAATGGGGAAGATCTGGCCACCAAAAATGTTGCTCTCCCGCTCTCTACTGTGGATTCGGACGGCTGGCCTCACGCCGCCTTGCTCAGCGCGGGCGAGATCCTTGTGCTGCCTGACGGGCGTATCCGGTTTATTATCTTCCCGAGTTCGGGTACCGCCGCCAATATTGCTCGTGACGGCCGCTCGACGCTGACCATGCCGCTCGACCGTGGTATGTGCGAAATACGGATGCGAATGCGAAAGTTGGGCGAGAGTAAAGCTGCCGGTGTTGCGCTCGCCATTTTCGAAGGACAAGTACAGCGCATACACAAGCATTTGTCGCGCTATGCGGACGTGGAGTCCGGCTTGACCTTTTCCCTGCACGAGCCGGAAGTCGTTCTTGCCCGCTGGTACCGCCAGATTGCGGTCTTGCGGAACATGCCGTTATTGTGACACGCCTCATCACAGCAGTTTATTAAACACCCTGGAGGAAAGTCGAATGAATATTTCCAAGCGTCATCCGTTGTTGTTAGGCGGCAGCATTGCAATAGCGATATTTTCCGGTTCCGTTGCAGCCCAGGACCTGGGTCAGTTGAAAGGCATCCTGGGCGGAAGCAATATCGGCGGCGCAGCCTCTTCACTGGGGTCATTGTCATCCATAACGGCGGGAAGTACCGGCAATGCCGCGGGCGTTATCGAATTCTGCGTCAAGAATAATTATCTGGGCGGTGAAAATGCCGCTTCGGCCACTTCGGTCAAGGATCAGCTGATGGGAAAGCTCTCCGGTAGCGATGGTCAACCAGCCCAGAGCAACCCCGACTATATCAGCGGCGCGAGTGGTATCCTGACGGGCAGTAGCGGCCAGAGCGTTGATTTGAGTATGGCTGGCCTGAAGGCCAAGGCAATCAAGAAAGTATGCGACACAGTACTCGACCAGGCTAAGTCCATGCTTTGATCGCGGGATCTTTAACTTCGTAATATCAATGATTGATTTGCGGTTGGGGAGCTTGCCGGGAAGTATCCTTTTTTAAAACTGATACATTCCAGAGTTATATCTGGGTGCAATAAACATTGAGAAATGTACTCGCAGAGGCTTGGTCCTTCCTGGGAACGCAAAAAATCAAGGGCAGTCATTCATGGCTGCCCTTGCACACCCCGATACCGCTGAGATGATGATCTGGAGTTCGCTCCTCCTTGTATAAAGGGCGCTCGATCGACTCGAATAGGGATATCTGGCGGGGAACCCGTTCGACCGAAATCCGAAAAACGCGTGCGTTGACCGGGTGTCCTCGGGTAACCATTATGAACATTGGCGTTCATCGCGCCGGGAACCAGGATCAGCTCCCGGCTAAAGTTCAAAAGATTATGCTTTAGCTGCCGCTGTTGAGTCCGCCAGGGCTTCCTGAAGCTTCCTCTCCTGATCAGGAGACAGGGATGTACGCAGTACTTTACCTGTCACGCCGGCGAGTTCCGCCAAGACTTTTTCCGGCTGCGCCTTGCGTACCAGAATGAAAAGTGCTGACGAGTTATTCGGAATGGTATTGGCTAATGACTTGATGAAGCCGTCGTTGATACCATAATCCGATAAAGAGCCTGACAGCGCACCCGCCCCGACGCCAATGGCGCCGCCCAATACAAATCCGGCAAATGGATTAAGGAATAGCAATCCGACCAGCATGCCCCACAGGCCGCCGGAAAGAAAACCAGACGTTGCGCCGGCAGTGGTGAGATTAATGCTTTGCTTGAGATGGACCTTGCCATCGTCATCGCGAACGACGACAACCGCGTCCTCGAGATCCAGGAGGTATTCTTTTTTTAACTTGGCAAGCCTCAACAGTACACGATCGGCTTCCTCGGTATTTTCAAAGCCCACTACAACTAACTCAGACATATTTATCCCCTCTAATTGTTTAGTTCACCATACCCCTACACAATTCAGACGGCCTCATTGCTCGAAGCAGCGCGAGCCGACGATGCGTCTATCCTTTGGAATAGGTGATAGGTGAACAGCACCGGCAAAAGATTTTAATCATAAGTTTCTTACTGTCGCTTGTCTGTTCAGTGCCGCACATAGCCCAGCGGCATAGTCTGTCAGGTGGATAAAGGGTTGGTGGCATAAAGCGCACCATCCGATATTCCCGGCAGTTTTCTTGCGCCCGTACGGAACGGGCGAGACATCCTTGGAAGGTCAGGCCAATCGAAGCGGTCTTGGTGGATATCAAACTGTTAACCGTGACTCGGTCTTGCGATGCGCAGTATCAGCTTGCCGAGCTCACGCAGCCACAGCACTGAACTCGCCACAGCCGTGCAAAGCAGCCAATCGTCAAAGCTCAGGCTTACGGTGGAAAATGCCTGTTGCAGGACAGGTATGTAAATCACTGCCACTTGTAACACGAGCGCCAGCATAACAGCGGCCCACAGCCATTTATTGGAGAACAGCCCGACGAATGCGCTCTGCTCGTCGGAACGGGCATTGAAAACGGTGAAGAGTGAAAACATCACCAGGGTTGTAAACGCCATGGTCTGCGCGTAGCGCATGCTGCCCGAACCCTCCACGTATCCGCCGGGCAAACTGGCATCGAGCACCAGCAGCGTACCGATTGCCATCACGATGCCGGTGAACAGGATGCCAAACCACATCCGGGATGTAATGACGCCTTCGCCTTTCAGCCGGGGCATTTTGCGCATCACGCCATCATCCGCGGGGTCAACGCCGAGGGCGAGCGCGGGTGCACCATCCGTTACCAGGTTGATCCACAGGAGTTGCGTCGCCAGCAACGGGAGCACGATGGTTTGCCCCTCAGCCTTCAGCCCGATGACATCCATCAGCAGCACACCGAAGAACATGGTGAACACTTCGCCGATATTCGACGACAGAAGATAGCGCAAGAACTTTCGGATATTGGAGAAAATGGCGCGCCCTTCTTCGACAGCCGCAACAATGGAAGCGAAGTTGTCGTCCGCGAGTACCATGTCGGCGGCAGCCTTGGAAACATCGGTTCCCATGATGCCCATTGCTATGCCGATATCCGCAGTCTTCAAGGCAGGCGCGTCGTTTACGCCATCCCCGGTCATTGCGACAATTGCACCGCCTCGCTGCAACGCTTTTACGATGCGCAGCTTATGCTCTGGGCTGACGCGCGCGTAAACCGATACCTCTTTTGTTGTCTGGTCAAGAGCATCGTCCGATAGCCGCTCAATCTGGGTGCCCGTAATGGCCCGCGCATTTTCCGCTATGCCAAGGCTGGCCGCGATAACCCCGGCAGTGACCGGATGGTCCCCGGTTATCATTATCGGGCGTATCCCAGCCCCTTTCGCGCGGGCAACGGCTTCTTTCGCCTCTTCACGCGGTGGATCGATCATGCCGATCAGCCCGGCGAACACGAGGTCTTGTTCAATGCGTTCGTCGGCATCATCGATTTGGAGCGCGCCAGGCGGTAACAAGCGGAAAGCAACCCCGAGGGTGCGTAAGGCTTCGCCTGCGAGCGCTTCATTCATTTTCCTGATCGCTGCACGGCGATCCGCCGCCAAAGTTTTTATCTCGCTTCCCACAAGTTCGTATGAGCAGCGCCCAAGCATCAGGTCCGGTGCGCCTTTGGTGAAGACGATCAGTTCCTCCCGCTTTTGGGCGTCGGTATGAATCGTCGTCATCAGCTTGCGCTCGGATGAGAAGGGTATTTCGGCAACGCGCTCGAAACGCGCATTGAGCGCCCCATCCTCCAGTCCCACTTTACGCGCTGCTACAATGAGCGCGCCTTCGGTGGGATCGCCCTGTACGCTCCAGCGTCCGTCATGCTCCTGTAAAACGGCATTATTGGCGCGGTCGGCGATGGTAAGCGCTTGTTCCAGTTCGCTTCGCAGTGCGCCGTCAATCGTCCTGTTTTCATGCGGACCCGGCGCTTCAGCTGCATGCGGACGCACTTCGTCTATCTTTCCTTCCGGTGCGTAGCCCACTCCGCCCAGGGATATGCGTCCGCTTGCGGTGACGACAGTACACACCGTCATTTCGTTTTTGGTCAACGTACCGGTTTTATCGGAGGCGATGACAGTTGCCG
>JBDSOQ010000234.1:0-11339 GCA_039914755.1 Nitrosospira sp.
TGGCGAGGTATCGAGGAAATCAAACCGGAAAAACATCTGGGGGACGTCGGCCATGCTATCCAGCAGTTTGCCGAAAATCATGGATACAGCGTGGTGAGGGAATTCTGCGGCCACGGCATCGGCGCAAAATTCCATGAAGACCCGCAAGTGCTCCACTATGGCCGCGCCGGTACTGGGCTGAAACTCAAAGCCGGGATGATTTTTACAGTCGAGCCCATGATTAATGCGGGAAAGGCGCCCATCCGCGCGCTGGCCGATGGGTGGACCATCGTTACCAAGGATCACAGCCTGTCAGCGCAATGGTAACACACCGTGCTGGTGACTGAAACCGGATATGAAGTGCTGACAGTGTCCGCCGGTGCACCACCGAAGCCGGTATTCCGTTCCTGACATATCATGCTGCGCCTCGATAAAAGGCTTATGCCGTTGTCGAGTCCTTTTAACGCCGAGGCTGCCAAGGAGGCGTTGCTTCAGGGGCGTGAGCTGTTACACCAGCGCTATTGCAAGGATAAGAATGGCGCAGCGTTGCTGCGGGGCCACAGCCAGCTGGTGGATAAAATTCTGCGGCACGTCTGGCGCGAAATGGCGATGCCCGGTTCCATCGTGTTACTGGCCGTGGGCGGTTATGGCCGGCGCCAACTTTTTCCTTATTCCGACGTTGATCTTCTGGTACTGGTTTCCGCAGAAGGAAGCAATGCCATCGTAATGGACGCCGATATCAAGGCGCGACTGGAATGCTGGGTAAGATTGCTGTGGGATATCGGGCTGGATGTCGGCCATAGCATCCGCACCCTGGCGGAGTGCACTGAAGAGGCGGCTAAAGACATCTCTGTGCAGACCAGTCTGCTGGAGGCCCGGCAGCTTGCGGGCTATCGTCAACCGTTCACTGAATTTTCACTGGCGATGCATGCGATGCTTGAGCCGCGCTCATTTTGCACCGCCAAGCAGCTTGAGCAGCAGCAGCGCCACGGCCGATATCAGGACGCGATATACAATCTTGAGCCCAATATCAAGGAAAGTCCCGGCGGACTTCGGGATTTGCACAATATTCTGTGGGTTAGCCGTGCTGCGGGATTGGGAAATTCATGGAAGGATCTTGCCCGGGGGGGATTCATTACTCACCGGGAAGCGCGCCTCGCGCAACATAATCAAACCATCCTTCAAGACCTTCGTATCCGGCTGCACTATCTCGCCGGAAGGCGTGAAGACCGTCTGCTATTCGATTACCAGAACCCTCTCGCCGATGCGCTCCATATAGGCGGCAAACCACCGCGCCGTGCAGGCGAAATGCTGATGCAACGGTATTATCGTGCCGCCAAAGCGGTAACGCAGATTAACACCATCCTGTTGCTCACCTTGCGTGCAGAGATTTTCCCCGATGCGGATGCGCTTCCCGTCGTCATCAACGAGCGGTTTCAGAAGTGCGGGGAATTACTGGAAATGCGCGACGAGAACGTTTTCCAAAAAAATCCGCGGGCGATTCTTGAAAGCGTTTTGCTACTGCAAAAGAATCCCGACCTGAAAGCGCGTAGCGCAGCAACACTGCGCGCAATGTGGCGGGCTGCGCCATTGATCAATGCCGGTTTCCGGCGCGATCCGCGCAACCGCGCTCTATTCATGGAAATCCTGCGCCAACCGCGCGGGCTGACGCGTGAATTGCGCCTCATGAACCGCTACGGCATCCTGGGGCGTTATATCCCGGCATTCGGGCGCATTGTCGGCCAGATGCAACACGACCTGTTTCACGTCTATACAGTGGATGAACATATTCTCATGGTAGTGAGAAACCTGCGCCGATTCAACGCACCGGAGTTCGCCCACGAATACCCGCTTTGCAGCCGGCTCATCGGTGAATTCGTACGGCCTGAGGTGCTTTATCTCGCCGGGCTGTTCCACGACATTGCCAAAGGACGCCAGGGAAATCATTCGATACTTGGCAAAACCGACGCCAGACGTTTCTGCCAGCAACATGAAATGTTGAAGGAAGACGTGGAAATGGTTGAGTGGCTTGTCGAAAATCATCTGGTCATGTCGATGACTGCGCAAAAAAAAGATATATCCGACATGGATGTGATCGCAGACTTTGCCAGGCGCATCGGGAATGAACGCCGCCTCGCCGCGCTCTACCTGCTGACCGTTGCGGATATTCGAGGCACCAGTCCGAAAGTATGGAATGCCTGGAAAAGCAAGCTGCTGGAAGACCTGTTCAGGGCAACGCGGCGTCGTCTGTGCGGTGAGCCCGCCCACGCGGAAGGCACGCTGAGAAATCGCAGGAACAAGGTGCTGGAATTGCTGCAGCGCGATAATATTCCCGCGCGCGCGTATGAGCAGTTGTATTCGGCGCTCGGCCCGACCTATCTGCTGCTGCATGATCCGCAGGAAATCGCCTGGCATGCGCTTCATCTGGGCCACCAGATGAAGCCGCCGATACCCGTGGTGAAAGCACGTGTTGCGCCAACCGGGACGGGCATCGAGGTACTGGTTTACGCGGCGGATCAGAAGGATTTATTCGCGCGCATTTGCAGTTTCTTCGATCACATCGATTTCAATATAGTCCAGGCAAAAATTCATACTACGCGCCACGGCTATGCCCTCGATAGCTTTCTTGTGCTCGACCCCTTCAACGTAACGCAGCACCACTGTGATGCACTCAGCTTCATAGAGCATGAACTGACACGGCAACTGGATCCGGTCGTTCCTCTGGAGGCACCGTTGCAGGGACGCCTGAGCCGCCATCTCAAGCATTTTCCGATTACGCCGGAAGTGGATATCGAGCCGGACGAAAAGGGTACGTATCATGTCCTGTCGATTGCTGCCGGCGACCAACCGGGGCTGCTATCCCGTATCGCGCAGGTGCTGGTGCGTTTTGGCATAAATGTGCACAGCGCAAGGATAAATACCATGGGCGAGCGTGCCGAAGACACGTTTCTGGTTACGGGAAATATATTGAACGAATCAAGAACGCTGATCCAACTGGAAACGGAGCTGATAAAGGCGTTGCAGATTTCATGCGAAACGGTTGAAAAATCTCCGGATGAGTCTTCCATGCAGCGGAATACTGGCTAGATCGGGATAGTCACACAGCAATATTGATCCGGGCAATTGCTCGCCGGTTTCGTATTGGAAGGTCGGGTTAGCGCGGCGTAACTGGCAATTGCTCTCTTATCATGACAGGTTGAACGATGCCCCTCTGAAGCCAGCTCGAAATCCCCAACTTGGACACCAGAGCTCAGAACTGCCGGATTTGCACCGGACTCTACTTTGCAGCGTCCCATGTCGTTTATCGGACACGGCAGAACGCGGCCGAGACGGTACGCATCCTGCATCAACGTATGAGCGTCACGCAACATGTATAAGGCGGCTCTGCCACAATCAGCATCAGTTTTTCTTTCTTGTCCATTTGCTTGCTGCCGAGCGCGTATCGCATTGTTCCTGGTACACAAGCATCACGGGACGCCGCGGGCGGGCGGGTGTATCTAAAAACGTGAATAATAGAGTCATGATATTACGGGAGTGCGATCATGGCGCGGAAAGCGAGTGGAGCGGATCAACTGGAGGCGGCCCGAGTGCTGCTGAAGCAAGCCAAGACAGCGGAAGAACTCAGGGCGGCGCAAGCTATTTTGTTGCCGCTGGCATTGGGATTGAGTCTGGTGCAGACAGCGGCGGCGATTGGGCGCTCGGTGGGTGTCACCTGTACGATGCGTACCCGGTTTGGCCGGGAAGAGAAGAAAGCGACACGCAGCAAGCGGGAACTGCGCAACCGGGCCAAGGCCAGCCTGGAGCGGGAGGCGCAGATACTGAAAGAAGTGCTGAAGCCTGCCGCAACGGGCGGGGTGGTGATCGTTCCGCCCCTGAAGTCCGCGATAGAGGCCGGGCTTGGTAAGACGCTGGCGCTGTCCACGCTGTACCAGATGTTGTCCCACCATGGCTGGCGCAAGCTTGCGCCGGACAAAAGCCATCCGCAAGCCGATCCGGCGGCACGGGATGAGTGGAAAAAACTCCCCGAGCGGCTGGCAGAGGAAGTAGCGGCATTTGGCGTCACGCGCCGCTCAGGTTGATGTTTCAGGACAAAGCCCGTTTTGGCCGGATCAGCGACGTCCGTTACTACTGGAACAAAAAGCCGCACAGAC
Source organism: Nitrosospira sp. (assembly GCA_039914755.1). GTDB lineage: Bacteria > Pseudomonadota > Gammaproteobacteria > Burkholderiales > Nitrosomonadaceae > Nitrosospira. The sequence continues at coordinate 4,131 of JBDSOQ010000234.1, forward strand.
CCTTGGTTCGCGCCATGGTGACGCAGCAATACACCTATGCCTATGGCGCTGTCAGCCCGGTTGATGGGCGCTTGATTCGGTTGATGCTACCGCAAGTCAACAGCGCGTGCATGCGGGTGTTCCTGGATGAGATTGCCGCACGCTACCCGAATAAGAATGTTGTCATGGTGCTAGACGGCGCAGGCTGGCATAAAAGCAAGGAAATCGAACTGGCTGAAAATGTGCAAACCCTGTTTTTACCGCCCTATTCGCCTGAACTCAACCCGCAGGAGCATGTGTGGGATGAACTGCGCGAGAAGTTCTTCCACAACCGCGCATTCGACAGCCTGGATGCGCTTGAAACACACCTGGAGGAAGCCTTGAGGAGTCTGGAATCAAGTCCGCAACGTATGCGCAGCATCGCAGGATGGGACTGGATAATTAATTCTGTTTTTAACTAGAATTGGAATAATATGTTGCTCGCTGTCCTGCGGAAATATAGCCGCAAAACCTTGTGGCGCGTACAGTCGTCGATCGCGGTGTACTGATATAACTCGGGTGCGATCTTGCAGACATCCATTTCACGCGGTCACCAGGGATCGGCTGGCTGTATCGGGTTACAACCTTTCTGAACGCACGTTTGTGACTCAAAATAGGTTTATTGAGCCTTCCAGCGTCTTATGGATCGTCGCTGTAGAGAAAGAAAGATTATGCAAGCGCGCCAGTTCGTTCTGAACCCTTCTATGACCCAGTTTGCGCTTTCTGAGCTCAACAATAAGCTGTATGTGTTCTGGAAAAATCTTTCGACTGGGTGAGGTTTTTGGCCGCCGGCTTTTCTCTTGCAGACCAGCCAATCCACGCTTTTGATCTTTCATCATCAATCGAGTCTGACCCTATTGATCTTTACTATTGATCTTTACTCTATAACATCGCACCGACGATGGAGATCCTTGCCGTGCGCGAAACCGAAGACGGTCGCATCGGATCGATGATGCGCTGGGGCCTGATTCCTTATTGGGCGAAGGATACGAAAAAACTGTCGGTAATGAACAATGCCAGGGCGGAGACAATCGCTGAAAAACCCACGTTCAGGGAATTCTTCCGCCAGCGGCGCTGTCTGATTCCCGCGTCCGGATTTTACGAATGGAAAACGAAGGGCAAGCGCAAGCAGCCGTATTTTATATCCAGCCGGGATGGGAGGCCATTTTCCTTTGCAGGGATATGGAGTACCTGGAAGGCAGCGAATACGGGAGAGTCCATCGATAGCTGCACGATCATCACGACCGAATGCAATGCGCTGATGCAGCCGATTCATGACCGCATGCCGGTGATCCTGTCGCCCGAGGACTGGGCGGCCTGGCTTGATCCTGAGCCCAGGTAAGATGAGATCCTGCCATCTCTGCTTAAACCGTTTGATGCGGAGCAGATGCAGGCTTGGGCGAGATCCCCGGCAGTGGGTAAAGTGGCGAATCAGGGAGAGGAGTTGATTCAATCTATCTCTTGAGAAAGTTCATGGCGCTAAAACCCAGTTTATTCAATCAGGGATGATGAGGATCCAAAATTCCACAAGTCCTTTGGAGAAGTCCATGGGTTGCCACCTAAGTCACGAGTATCCAGAATTTTACTTTTTATAGGGTATCTATAGCGAATGCTCAGTTCTTCCCTGCATCATCCTGACCAGAACCATCTCCTCGGTGCTCTGCCGGCAATCGAACTTGGCCAACTCATCCCGCACCTGGAACTAATCCACATGCCACTCGGTGACCCTTTATGCGAAGCGGGCGAGCGACTTCCCTATGCCTATTTTCCTACCTCCGCCATCATTTCTCTGCACTATATTCTGGAAAATGGCGCATCGGCGGAGATAGCAAGCGTAGGGAGGGAAGGCATGTTCGGTATCGCGTTGCTTATGGGAAGCGAAAGCATCCCATGTTGGGCCACCGTTCAAGCCGGTGGTTACGGCTATCGGTTAAAGGCGGCACTTCTGCTACAGAAGTTCCATAACGAAGGACCGCTGCAATGCCTGTTGTTGCGCTACACTCACGCATTCATCACGCAAATCGCCCAGGCCTGCGCCTGCAACCGGTATCATTCGGTCGAACAGCAGTTGTGTCGATGGTTCTTGTTAACATTGGACCGGCTTGGTTCGGGAGAACTGACCATGACCCACGAGTTGATTGCCAACCTGCTTGGCGTTCGCCGGGAGGGCATAACAGAAGCAGCCGGAAAATTGCAGCAGGAAGGAATTATTCGCTACCGCCGCGGCCATATTACGGTACTCGACCGGACTGGGCTGCAAGATGGCGTTTGCGAATGCTATGAGGTGGTCAAGAAGGAATTTGACCGCTTATTTCATGATGCACGGAAGTGCGAGGACCATGGTTCACCAGGGAGATCAGATGAACGTTGATAATGTTGATTACAAAGGCTACAAATTTGTTGCCAGTGCCGAGCAAGACGATACTACCGGTCTTTGGAACGGTCGTTACAAGAGATTCTGGATAACGACGGCATCGTTGTACGAGAGTTTCGCTACTGCGTTAAACGAGGAGGGCAAGACGCAGGAAGCGGCTAATGCGGAGGCAAGAGCATGGATCGATGGCGATGCAGCCAAGCTGTCGGGCACGACTGAATAGACAACATCCCTTCTTACCAATTCGCTGTTAACTCATAACAGATAGATGATTACTAAAACAAATATCGGCACGCCTAAAATCCAGCCCAAAAAATATTTACCCATGATAATTCTCCTCAGGAGTTCTATAAGTTATATGTTTCGTAGATAATCCTTCAAGAATTCCTTACGCGCGTATTGGCTTCGCAAGGCTGATGCTCGCAAAATCAGAGCAGAGGCTCATCTGCTGGGTCTACGATTGGCTCTCCCGGAGACGGGTCGGGGTCACATGGCCTTGCGTCTACCGGCTTATCCGGATCATGAGGGCTCTTCCCCAAATAATTAAATAACCCCCCTCCGACGGCGCGAAGGTCATACCCTTTATTTTTACGTTGTGCTGCTTTCCAAGCTAGCGGCCGTATTATTCCGGCTGAATACTCAACTGAATAGTACGCTCATATCTAAATTGTTCCGTACGTTAGCGAACCATACGCAATGTTCCTTAGTAGCGACGCGGATACTCCCCCTCTTTGAGAATGGGATGCTCCGGTGAAGCAGTGGCCGTGCGCTTTTTCCAAAAATTGGCCTTCAAGCGCTCTCGTCATGGCTACATGCGGCATTTCAGATTAGTTAGCCGACCTCTTCTTCATCTACCCCCAGCTTTTTTATGTTCTGCCAACCAAAACACCTGATGTTGTATTTCTTTGGGCTTTCTGGAATTACCGCTGGCTTGAGAGTTTACGAACGAACAAGGAACAGCTTTATTCTGGTCGGCAGGCCACAGACTGCATTCTGCAGTTGAGAGACTGTGGGGTAGCGAACGGACGAGGGAATACTCCAGGTTTATCTTCTTGCAATCAAACAAGCTGACTGGCTTGATTTGACTACATTCTTTTGCCAAACAATTATTAAAACATCATTACGGAGATTTTTATGCCCACAGCACAAAGCACGACAACAAGAAAAAAGCCGGTACGGCGAACCGCCACGAGCAGCTCCAAGCACGATGCGATCAAGTTGCTGACCGCCGATCATGCCAAAGTAAAAAAAATGTTCAAGGAGTTCGAAAAACTGTGCAAGAAGAATGAAGAGGAAGGAAAGGAAGAATTGGTGGATCAAATTTGCAAGGAACTTACTGTACACGCGCAACTGGAAGAGGAAATATTTTATCCCGCTGCTCGTGAGGAAATACACGACGATGACCTAATGAACGAGGCATTGGTCGAGCACGCGTCCGCTAAGAATTTGATCGGCCAAATTCAAGCAATGGGAACTTCAGACCCTTTGTACAACGCCACCGTTAGCGTTCTCAGTGAATATATCAACCACCACGTGGAAGAAGAAGAGAATGAAATGTTTCCCAAGGTGCAGAAGTCAAAAATGGATCTCGAAGAAATCGGCTCCGAAATAGCCGAACGAAAAGAGGTCTTGATGAAAGGATGATGCAAGCTGCCTGGGTTATTGTGGAATGATGAGTAGCTCAATGTTATCGATATAATTTTATGGCTTTATACAACAACGGGTATACCGTCCAGGCCCCCGCTCGTCTGACTTGCCCCTTTCATTAGCTTCATGACGTAGTAGAGTCCGATTCTTAAAAAAGGAGCGGACCATGAAGAAGCGATTCAGTGAAGAACAGATCATTGATTTTTTGAAGGAAGCGGATGCGGGGTTGCCTGTGGTGGAGTTGTGCCGCAAGCATGGTTTTTCGGACCCATCGTACTACAAGTGGAAAGCGAAGTTTGGCGGCATGGAAGTCTCTGACGCCAAGCGGTTCAGAGCGCTGGAAGCAGAGAATAACAAGCTCAAGTGAGTATTGGCCGATGCCCTGCTCGACAACGCGGCGTTGAAAGATGTCGTCTCCAGAAAGTGGTAAGCCCACAAGCATGTCGGGAGGGGGGCTGAGTTGAAAGCAGCATGGCAACTGTCCGAACGCCGGGCTGGTGGGCTGGTGAATATTTCCACTTCGGTGTTACGCTGTCAACCCAAAGCCGATGCAAACTGTGAGTTGCACAAGCGCATGGTCTTACTTGCCGGACAGAGGCGACGCTTGGGCTACCGCCGCATTCATGTATTGCTGAAACGAGAAGGCTAGCAAATCAATGTCAAGCGGGTCTACCGACTCTATCGCAACGCAGGATTAGCCGTGCGTAAGCGTAGCCGCAAGCGGATTGGCCTGACAGAAAGAGTGCCATTGCTACTTCCAGAAACACCCAACCATGCCTGGTCGATGGATTTCGTGCATGATGGTTTGGCTGATGGCAGGCGCATTCGCTGCCTGAATGTGGTCGATGATTGTACCAAGGAGAGTATCGTCATCGAGGTGGATACCTCAATCTCGGGAGAGCATGTGGCGCGTGTACTGGATCGCATTGCTGGACAGCGGCCTTTACCACGGATGATCAGAGTCGATCACGGGCCGGAGTTCACCAGCCTGGCATTAGACGCATGGGCCCATGCCCGTGGTGTGAAGCTGGCATTCATCCAACTGGGCAAGCCCACGCAGAATGCCTATATCGAAAGCTTCAATGGCCGATTCTGGGATGAATGCCTGAACGACCATTGGTTCTCGACCTTGCATGAAGCACGTGTTCTCATCGAAGCGTGGCGAAAAGATTACAATTCAGTACGGCCGCACAGTTCGCTTGGCAATAACACACCAGCCCAATTCGCAGCCCAGCATCAATTTGTAAACCAGGATTCTACTGCACCCTGTAGCTAATTACGGGGAGCAGGTCACGATGAACGAGATGTGGCTTGAGTGGTTTGAACAGCGTTTGGATTCTCCGTCAGAGGCGTAAGCAATGACAGGGCATCCAAATTGGATATCCAGCCGAAGCTATTCATAGAATTGATATGGAAATGTCGTGAATCTATCAAGCTTTATAGTTCAGAACATGGAAACCATTCTACAAGAATGGGAGGATTTCGCCAGGGATCTCACGCGCGGGTCAGAGCATGTCATGGATACGGCAGAGCTGCGTGATCATGCAGAAGAGATGCTCCGGATTATTGCAGCTGATCTTGACACTCCTGAGGCTGCGCAGGAAAGTATCGACAAATCGCATGGCCTTGAGCCTCAAACTGATGAATACACCGCTGCCGAGCGCCACGCCGCTGATCGCCTGACCGCGGGTTTTACGATAGAACAGCTGGTGGCGGAATACCGCTCGCTGCGTGCAAGCGTGCTACGTCTCTGGGAGCGTCACACGAGGATTTCCGGCGCCGCTGAAATCAAAGATATCGTTCGATTTAATGAGGCTATCGATCAGGCCTTGACGGAGTCTGTGGCTCGTTTTTCCAGCATGGTACAAGAATCACAGAATCTTTTCCTGGCCATTCTAGGACACGATGTGCGCACGCCGCTTGGAGCGATCAACATGGGGGCGCAATTTCTGTTGTTCGACGAGAAGCTGCCCGCCATATCTCGTAAAATGGCGTCACGCATCCTTAACAGTAACAAACGAATCGACGAGATTGTAGGCGACCTGCTTGACTTCGCGAGCACCCATCTTGGGGAAGGCATTCCGATATCACCTTCTGCCATGAATTTGGCCGACGTTTGCGAGGATCTGATAGAGGAAGTGCGGACCTTTCATCCTGACCATCAGATCATATTGAAGGAATGCTGCAATGCGCAGGTTGTCTGGGATAGCGCGCGCATCAGCCAGGCGTTCTCCAATCTGATAGCAAACGCAGTACAGCACCGGTCAAAAACTGATCCCGTCACGATCAGCGTTACGGCTGAGGAGGAGGAGATCGTATGGACAATTCACAATAAAGGCGACATTATTCCCTCAGATACGCTGCGAACGATATTTGATCCGACGAAACGTTTTGCTTTAAAAACCACTAATAAGTGCAATCTCAGTCAGAGAAATCTGGGTCTGGGCTTATACATTACCCGTGAAATTATCAGTGCCCACGGTGGGGAGATTGACGTTGCATCTCACGAAACCGAGGGGACCACTTTCACGATTCACCTGCCACGCCAAGCGCCTGCCGGTAAGGACGGCCCACCTCAGGAAACGTCGAAAAGGACGGCATAGTGACTGCGTCAGTGCAGCGAAATACAGTCACTGTGCTTTAGGAAGATCCATGCAGCGTCTTATTTCCCGTAGATACCGGCATGGCAAGGGGGTTGCCCTTCCGGTTATCCCTTTACTTTTTAGAACTCTTACCCTTGCTTTTGTCTTTGCTTTTGTCTTTGCTCTTGTCTGTGCTCTTACCCTTCACTTTTTCCTTATCCTTAGCCATGATTTTCCTCCTTGGATATTGTGCCGAGATTGGCACATCTGCATTTTGCGTAAATCGGCACAGAAAATATGTACGGTAACGCGCTTTCCGATGTGGAGTCAGGCATCTGTTTATCCAAGCAATATATGTTTGATTTATATCCGTCACTACTGTGAACTTATATATATCTTGTGTTGCACTGAAAGTTTATTGTGAGGGTCTGCCATCGCACAGAGGCGTCGGATCGTAGCCTTTAACATGGCGTCTGGAACGCACTATTTATGGAAGAGTCATGGTCACTACAGCAAATCAGCTTACCGTACGAATCCCATATCTGAATTTCCCATGAAAAAAAATCAGCTTCAGCCGCCCCATCCCGC
>JBDSOQ010000105.1:0-8276 GCA_039914755.1 Nitrosospira sp.
GCGGGAAACCATGCCGAGGCGTTGGTGCGGAAAAATCTGGGTGAGGTTCCCGCTTCCCGTCTTGGCGTGATTCATGGCGAATCCGTGAGCATAATTCGCCTTGCGCAAAATCGATTTGAACTGGTCATCGTGCCGGAGAAGGCGCCCGCAATATGGGAAGGTCTGAGCAGGGACGCCGCACCAGTGGGTGCGCCGTGTTGGGATTGGCTGGAAATCAAAGCCGGCATTCCCATCATTACCTCCGCCACTCAGGAGCAGTTCGTGCCGCAAATGGCAAATCTGGAGGCCATCGGCGGAGTGAGTTTTCAAAAAGGTTGCTATCCCGGGCAGGAAATCGTAGCTCGTAGTCAATATTTAGGTAAAATCAAACGTCGCATGTATCTGGCGAATATCCGGCCGGGGATATCCGAAAACCCAGTTGAGGCCGGGGACGAGCTATTCGGTGCCGATATGGGGGAACAATCCATCGGCATGGTAGTCAACGCATCACCGTCCCCTGATGGCGGCTTCGACGTGCTGGCGGTCATTCAGACAAGTGGTGTCGAGGCTGCGGCCGTTCACTGGAAATCACTGGCTGGTCCATCGCTGGAGATCACGCCGCTACCTTATTCACTAAGCTAATGAACGGGACAACTTTATGGGGGTTTTTCATCATCATGCAACCGAGTCCCGCTATGCAATGGCGCGGATGGTTGGAGTGGGGTCTGCTGCCCAGGCATTTGATGCTGCTATGGTTTCTTTTTACGGGCGACGAACCGGTAAAGGGTTGTCGTCATACCGTACGGGCGGTATTCCTGGCAGGACTGCCAAGCGGAAATACCCGGCAATTTGATCGCAAAGGTAACACCATCAAATCATTCCCGTCGGGGAATGCCAGGAGCCCATCCAGCAAGGGGCATCCGGATCTGCAGGGATATCTCAACAAGTTTTGCTAATCGCTACATCGAACCCAGTGTTGCCAAGGCTTAGTCGGCATCAAAGCTGCTAGCAGGTGGAACAGATCGGCTGTTACAGATCAGCTCTGTTTCGTTTTTACTGTTCCCCTGACGCTAGCAAAGGGATTTAAATGCTCAACAGTGAAATATTATCTTTCCGTTTCTGCATCTGGCAGTTTTTGCTGCCGTTTCTGTTAATGACATCTGCGGTATTTGCTGATGTGCTCGAGCAGCGCGACATTGCGTTTTACTATGGCAGTCGGCCGCCCGTCGAGGATTTGCGTCACTTTGACCAGATCGTCATACAACCGAGCCAGATTTTGCCGCATGAGAAAACAGCGCTGCTGAATCTGGATTCGCTGATATTTGCTTATGTTTCATTCGGCGAAATCGCACGCAACAGCGAGGATATGGAGCGCATCAAAACGAAATGGTCGATTGGCGTCAATCCGACATGGAATAGCCTGGTGATGAACATGAACGATCCCGCCTGGCACGAATATTTGCTGGAGCACCATTTTGGCCGCCTGTGGCAGGATGGGTACCGCGCGTTTTTTCTCGATACCGTCGATAGCTATCTGATCGTGACGAGTGCAGGCAAGCAACGCGAGGAACAGGAAAAGGGACTGGTTGCGTTGCTTGCAGAGGTAAAGCGCCGTTTTCCCGGCTGCAAGCTGATCCTCAATCGGGGTTTTGAAGTGCTGGATCGTGCCAGTCAATACGCGGATGGCATGGTTGCCGAATCTCTTTTTCACGGCTTCGATCCTGTGACCGGCAAGCATGCGCCGACTAAGGAAGAAAACCGGGAATGGCTTCTCAACCAGCTCAAGCGTGCGCAAAATGAATTTAACGTACCGGTTACCGTGCTTGATTACGTCGAGCCGGGCAATTGGGTCGAAGCCGAAAAAACGGCGCGCCAGATTGTCAATCTCGGGTTCATGCCATGGGTCGCCAATGGCGACCTGACTTGGCTGGGGCAGGGCCGCCTGCGCCTGGCTCCGCGCAAATTACTCGCAGTCATTAACGGTACGCCCGCGCAACAGATGGATCACGAGCTATTCAAGCATGCGGCCATGCCCCTGGAATATCTTGGTCTGGCGCTGGACTATTGGTATGTCGATCAACTTCCTTTGCCCATCGAACCCCTCGTGGGCCGCTATGCAGGCGTCGTCGCATGGCTGGGCGAAGATGGCGCGGACGGTACGGGCCGCTATGAGAATGTGTGCGCACGTTTGAAAACAGAAGTGGATGCCGGCTTGCCGGTGGTATTCATGGGTCATTTGCCGGCGGGTGTTGCCTGTCGCGATCTGATCGACTATCAGGGGGAACTGCAACCCACCACCAGCATGCTCAAGCTTGGCGATGTCAACGAGCGCCTGGGCCGACCGAGCGCAGCGCCGGTGGTGGGAAGCGGTACGCCCGGCGTTCGTGTTCGCGATCGTAACCAGGCGTGGTTGACGTTGAGCGACGGAGAGCAGCTGTTTCATCCGGTCTCGGTTGGCACATGGGGAGGATACGCATTACACCCTCATGTTTTAACCGAGAACGCATCGGGCCGCCGTGAATGGCTGCTGGATCCTTTTTCTTTTTTTCAGGCTGCATTGCGCCTGCCGGTACAACCCGTGTTTGATATGACCACCGAAAACGGGCGCCGTCTCGGTATTATCGAAGTGCGCGGCGACCGTCTGTTTGCTAAAGACGAGTATGGCGTTGAAGCAATCGGCCGGCTTCGGGCGTGGATCGAAAAAAACAGTGCGCCGGTAACGCTGGGTGTAATAGAAGCAGAAGTGAGCAGTGAAGATCAGCGTAGCAAATTGCGACAGTTGGCTACCATGCCGCAGGTTCGACTGGCGAGCCACACCTACAGCCATCCTTTTTATTGGGGTGTGTTCGAGGGTAAGACGGATGCCGATCAGCAGCCTTACCGCTATAGCGTGTTCATGGAAGGTTATGCGGCGGATATAACGCGCGAAACCGTGGGTACCATCCCCTTCCTGCAATCGATAGCACCCAGTTCGCCGCTGTTGCTTATCTGGTCTGGCGATGGCAAGCCAGGACCCGCAGCTTTGGCAGCCACAAAAAAAGAAAACCTGCCCAATTATGGTGGAGGCGGCCTGCGCTGGCAGAGCGGGTCGTTATCTTTCGCCGATCTTTCTCCGGCGCTGCGTCCGACCGAATGGGGCATGCAAGTGTTGACCCCATTGACCGCCGAGCCGTTATTCGCGCAACTCTGGTATGGGGAAGCGCTGAATTTCGGCAGGGTCAGCGATTGGAACCGGCAACTCGATCTTGGACGTCGCCTGCGTGCTTCATCCATATCGATCAATGCCGATGCGTTATTGCACGCGCGAGGGGCGGAGCTTCTTGATCAGCTGGCCGATGAGCAGCGTAAAGAGAAGGTGCTTGGCATCTGGGTTGATGAATACGTCCAGCGTGGCAGGGCTTTTCAAACAGCGAGCATTGCGCGCGATCTTGAAGGCGATTGGATACTCTTTGGAGATGCGCTCAGGACGGTACGATTACCTGTCTCTGAAATGAAACCGGAAATCTCGGCTGATATTGTCGGATATTCCGAACGAAATGCGGATCGCTATATTTATCTGGCGCGCAATTATGCCGTTTTCAGCCAGAGGCGCAGCAAGCTGGGTGCGAGCTCAGCCTTGCGGCTGATAGATGCCAGTGCGCCGCTGAAATCCTGGCATGTCAATTCCGATGGTTCAGCTACTCTTTTGTTTGAGGCACGCGGGGAACTGGCCATTAGTGTGCCGATGTCGTGCGCGCTGAGCATGGGTGGCAAGCCGTTGACCCCTCGTCGTGAGGGCCCGCATTCCATATATGCGGTATCCACGGACAATGCATCCGGGGAATTTCAGCTTGAGTGTTGAAACGCAGCGAGAATCCTTGCTAAATGCACCCGCGCTAATGTTCCTGAGCGCGGTATTGCTGATTGCCTTCTGGGTTTTATTTCCCCGGCAGCCTGCGTTCAGGGATCCGGCCAATCTATCGGCAAAAGACGCCTTGTCAGTGGCCTACCTTCGCGTTCTTGTCCAGTCGGATCCCGAGAATGCTCCGTTGCGCTTGTCGTTCGTTCAGGTATTGACAGAGGCGGGCATGACTGACGAGGCTGTCCTTGCTATCGATCCTTTGCGGCACGCTCCGGAATCGAAACTGACCTATGAAATCCGCATGGCGGAGCTAAAACTGTCGCTGCAGCAGCTTTACCGGCATCCTGCCAAGGATATCGAAGCGTCGTTGCGATCCCGCATTGCTGAACTCATCCCTTTGCTCTTACGCATTTCGCATAATGACGGCGAACTGGACCAGGTGGTTGTATTAGCGGAGCAGTTTGGAGAGCCCTCGGTATTGGCGGAAATCTTCGAGCAACTGCCTGTCCGTCGAAATGAATCTGGCGAAAGGAAAGCGCGTTGGCTTGTTTTTGCCGCAAAGCAGCGCATAGCGGCCAATCAACCCAGGTTGGCCGCACGCAATCTGTGCAAAGCGTTTGTGATTGAACGAATCCCGGCAAAGAAAAAGGAAATTGCAAGATCTTGCTTACGTGCCTATCTTCAGGCGGGTATCGATCGCGAGGCGTTGAAGGCCGCGGTGCAAGTGCTGAACGGCGGTACTACCGGCCCTACCGGCCCTACCGGCCCTGATAATGTCAAGGGCGATGCGGAGCTTTTGTTGCTGGGTGCCAATATTGCCGAGCCGCTCGAGGATCGCGAACATGCATTGGCCTGGCTGAAAAAATCGAGTGAATTATTGCCGGGAGACCGCGCGCTGGCCGAACGTGTTATACGATTGCAAATTTCTATGGGTTTGTTGGATGAGAGTCTCGCGCGCGCGGCAGTGCTGCGATCATCCCTGGTGGTTGGCAGCGATCGCCACCGGTTGCTTGCCCATATTTATGACTGGAATGGGCAACCCGACGACGCGCTGGCTCTATGGTTGTCTTTCGCGCTGCGTAAGGCCGATAACGAGGCGGAGACGCGAGCGTTTGCACTTGCGCAGGCGAAACCGGATTACGAAGCCCTGGTAAAATTGCTCGAGGCTATCATGTTGCGCCGCAGGCTTACCGCGGACGAAGCGGCGGCTTACGTCAAGGCCGGCCTCAGCATTGCGCAGCCTTCACATGTGGAACAGCAATTGCGGCGGCATGCGGAGCGCTTTGATAATCCTCCGCCAACAATGAAAGCATTGGCGGATTTATTGATCCTTCAGGGCAAGCCTCGCGCGGCGCTCAAGGTGTATGAGGAAATGCCCGATACGCGAGATGGACAGCAACAATTGGCGCTGGCTCGGGTATATGAAGAAGCGGGGGAAACGCAAAAAAGCTTCGAGCTGCTGCTTCGTGGAATCAAGTCCCCTGATCCAGCGTATGCCGAAGCGTACTGGTTATTACTGGCTAAAGTCGCTACGCAGTTGGGCCAGGATACCTATGCAAGCAAAGCCTACGAAAAGGCGCTGGCGCTTCGGCCAAATGACGTGGAAATACTCGATCACCTGCAACGTCTGGCGGTACGCCATCGCGATGATAAAAAAAGCGAGCAACTTGCGCGTTATGGATGGGATCGGCTACGGCGTATAGAAGATTTGCAGCGACTCATGCGTTTTTCATGGAAGCGAAAAAATCTGGAAGAGCTCGATCAGTGGCTCTCGCTGGCCCAATCGCTTCCTGCGATAGCGCAGGCGCCGGATTACTGGTACTTCCGATCCATGCGGAAAATGGCAAGCGGAGAGCGGGACGCGGCGCGCCAGGCATTGCGGGAGCTCTTGCGGCTGCGAGGCCCTGACCCCGAAGTTACCGAGGCAATGATCTGGCTGTTATTGTCCGATAAAAAAATCGATCAGGTATTGCTTGAGGCCATCGTTCAGCCGTACCGTAACCCATCCGGGAATCAATCGGTGGTAAACCCGCCTTTGACCGAAGCCCTGGCAGCAGCAGAGCAAACACTGGGCAAACCCGTTCAGGCAGCGGCGCGGTATTTGCGATCGTTGGACACGAGGCCTCGGGATTTTTTGTGGACATTGACATTAGCCGATAATATGGAATGGTCAGATTGCCTCGCCAACGCAAACCAGGTCCGCTTCAGTGCCTTGCAGATGTTTGCTTCACAGCGTTTTGCCCAAACCGCGGTGGAATATCCTCCACGCCTGGCCGAACACTTTCGTGGACTGAAAGATCCATTGGCGCAGTCCGGCAATGCGGATAACCTGGAAAAATGGCAATCGATGCGCGAGCGCTGGGGTTTTACAAAAACACTGGACAACGCGCGTTATTTTGCACTGCGGCGTGAGCGCGAGCGCCTTCAAACGCCGGCATGGGAAGCGTTCGCCGATGCGGTAAAAAATAAGGATCATCCGGCGGTTTCCGCACAGTTATCCGCAATTTCCACTCATCTGGAGCAGCAGCCGGGCGGTCCTTCTTCCCCGGAAATATTGCCGTTATCCATAGATGACGTTGACCGTGCCAACCGATGGCTCGCTGGAGAAGCGACGCCTAATCAAAGCGCTTTAAATACCGAATTGGGGGTCTGTCGTGAAACCCTGGCAAAAATCCGTGAATTGCAGATGACGCCCAGCCCGGACAAGGAGCCTGCCAAGCCATGAAAAAACCTTGGCTGGAAGGCATTGAAGTCATCGATGTCAATACGCCCGTCTCGGCCTGGGGTGGCTGGTTCGAGACATTTGTACTGACCGCGATTGTGATCGCGGTATCGTTCGTTACCCAGCAGCATGATCCTTTCCGGCTGAATGGCGGGTTTCCGTGGCCGCTTCTCGCTCCTTTGCTGGCTGGGTTGCGGTATGGATTCGTCTATGGTTTTGTCAGTGCTCTGCTTATATTGGCAATATTAGGCGTGGCTATCAATCAGCAATGGCAAATTGCGACCGGTTTTCCATTGCCATGGGCAATTGGCATTGTAGTCGTTGCGATGGTGGCGGGAGAGTTTCGCGATATGTGGGGACGCCGGTTACACCGGCTGGAGGGCGCCTATCAATATCGCGCCGAACGTCTGGAGGAATTTACGCGCAGTTATCAGTTATTACGCCTGTCGCACGACCGCCTGGAGCAAACTGTCGCTAACAGCGGATTTTCGCTGCGTGAAGGTATCATGAACCTGCAATCGACGCTCGATGCCATTGATGGGCTGAGCCCATCTTCGTTACAGCGGCTTATCGAGTTCATAGCGGAATACGGTGCCCTGACGCAAGCGTGTATAGTGGGGATAGCAGCGGACCGGATCGATACGGACAGAATTCTGGCGTGTATCGGCGGCAATTTTTCGATAAATGGCGATGACCCCGTGGTGACGCGCGCGCTTGAGAGCGGCGAGCTGGCAGCAGTCAACCTGATAAACGAATATGCCATGGATCAGGACCAGTTATTGGCCGCTATTCCTCTGGCTGATTCAACCGGCGAAATTCACGCGCTGCTGGTGGTTAGATCCATGCCGTTCTTCGCTTTTCAAGAAAATAATTTAAGACTTATTGCGGTGCTTGCGGCGCATGGCGTCGACCATCTTCGTTTTGGCACAGCCAATTCTTCCGTCGGACGCTTTATTGCTTCGTTCGAGCGTGTGCATCAGGATTTTTCAAGATTCAAGCTCGATGCAACGCTCCTGCGGTTGTCCGGCACTCCCGGCGATATCCTGAACGTTTATGGGCAACTGCGGTCTTCGGTCCGCGCCATCGACCTGATGTGCATGGCTAAAGATAAGGAAAATCCGGTCATCTGGCTTCTGCTGCCCTTGACCGATACCGTGAACGCGCGAGCATGGATGCAGCGGGCGGATGATATTCTGTTACGAGTAACCAGCGAGCTGATAGCCATTGGCGACATCGATCCGCAAACGATTCGTTCTCTGGAGCCGCACTGATGTATCGGCCGCCCATGCAATGGGGGGTGTCAGCCGAGGTGCTGGCTGGTTTACTGCTCTGGTTGAGTGCAACTGGCTGGATAGCAAATTGGGCAGTGAACTGGATAGTGCTGGCGGCGGTGTTATCCCACTCTGTTTCATCCTATTTTCTTGCCCGGGGTTTCTGGCAACTGCTACCGCGCCGTTACAAGCTGCCCGCCAGAAGAAGCTTGAGTTTTCTGGTTGCCTTTATATGGATTTTACCGGTCCTCGGTGCGTTTGGTGTACTGTGGAGCATCACCGGCGCTTTACAACGCCCGCGCAGCCGTTCTTCCCACAATGTAAAGATTGTTGCGTTACCTGAACTGCCGTTTTCGCCCCCTGTCATTTTCCCGACACCGCCCTACAGCCAAGGTGCCTTGCGCCAGATTGTGCATTTCGCCGGACGGCCGTTGAAGCGGCTGAAGGCGGTGATGGCGACGCG
>JBDSOQ010000050.1:0-8160 GCA_039914755.1 Nitrosospira sp.
GACGGTTGCGCGGTCATGCGTTGCCTGGGCGCCAGCCAGGGGTCCATGCTACGCCTGTACCTGTATCATTTTATTACACTGGGGCTGATCGCCAGCGGGGCAGGATGCCTGCTCGGTTTTGTTTCGCAGGAAGCGCTGACTTTCTGGCTTTCAGGGTTGGTGGAAGCTGAATTGCCGTGGCCGAGCATATGGCCCGCCGTGCACGGGTTGCTGACCGGCATGGTGCTGCTGCTTGGGTTTGCATTGCCGCCCTTGCTCAATTTGCGAAGCGTGCCGGCGCTACGCGTATTACGTCGCGATATCGGTATACCGAATACCTTCAGCATTACCGGGTATGCGCTGGGATTGGCTGCGTTGTCGGTATTGTTTTTATGGAAAGCCGGCGACGTGCGCCTGGGTGTATCTGTCATCGGCGGATTCGTTGCGGCAATCGCGGTTTTTGGTTTGATTGGATGGCTGCTGTTAAAGGCCCTCACGCACATGCGTGTTCATACAGCGGGCGCATGGCGTTACGGATTGGCGAGTATCCGCCGGCGCGCGACTTCCAGCGTGGTTCAGGCCGTAGCATTGGGATTGGGGCTGATGGCGATGCTCGCGCTGACGCTCATCCGCGATGATCTGCTGCAGGATTGGCGTACCAGCCTGCCGCCGGATGCACCGAATCATTTTCTGATAAATATACAGGAAGACCAATTGCAGCCGCTGGCGGCATTTTTTAGTCAGCATAATATGGAACGCCCACCCGTCTTTCCAATGGTGCGCGGACGTTTGACCGAGATCAATGGCAAGTCGATCGCGTCCGGTGAATATGCGGACATCCGCGCGAAACGACTTGTGGAACGTGAGTTCAATCTGTCCTGGGCAGACCAAATGCAGAGTGACAATCAGATTGTCAGCGGTCACTGGTGGAAAAAGGGAGACAGCGGAAAAGCGGAACTATCCGTGGAGGAGGATATCGCGAAGACAATCGGCATCAAGCTGGGCGACAGTCTGACTTACGATGTGGCGGGCAGCGTATTTACCGCAAAGGTGACCAGCTTGCGAAAAGTAAATTGGGATTCGTTTCGCGTCAACTTTTTCGTGGTGACGCCGCCGGGTGTGCTGGAGAAATATCCGGTAAGCTACATTACCAGTTTCCATCTGCCGTCTCAGCAGATAGAAGTGACGAACCAGTTGATCAAGACCTTCCCCAACCTGCTTGTGCTCGACGTTGCGAACATTATCAGCCAGGTTCAGAAGGTGATTGAACAAGTGACTAAAGCAATCGAATTCGTTTTTCTTTTTACGTTACTGGCGGGACTGACGGTGTTGTACGCCGCCATTGTCTCTACTCAGGACGAGCGAATTCATGAGGCCGCCATTTTCCGCACGTTGGGAGCGAAGCGCCGGCAACTCGCGGGCGCATGGGCAGCCGAATTTGCCATATTGGGCGGCCTTGCCGGGCTTTTTGCTGCGGCGGGCGCCAACGCGCTGGGCTATGTCGTCGGTGAATACGCGTTGAATCTGAGCTATACGTTCAACCCGTGGATATGGTTGACCGGCTTATTTGCAGGGATCGTAGGGGTGACCGCGGCAGGGCTGATGGGCACTCGCTCCGCACTCTCGACGCCGCCGCTTATGACATTGCGTAAAGTTTGATGAAAAACCATCAAAATTTGTTGTTTCAGATTTAAATCCCGGGGGTCGCTAAGTGCACCGGCGTATTGCTCATCTTGATATGGATGCCTTCTACGCATCGGTCGAGCTGCTTCGCTACCCTCAATTGCGCGGATCGCCGGTCGTGATTGGCGGGCGGAGCGACCAACAGCCGGATATCCTCAAAGACGGCAGTAGGCGTTTCGCGCGGTTGCGGGACTATGCCGGCAGAGGCGTGATCACTACCGCCACCTATGAAGCGCGTGTTTTCGGTGTTTCCTCGGGTATGGGTCTGATGAAAGCCGCACAGCTTGCGCCGGACGCCATCTTGCTGCCTGCCGACTTCAGCGCATATCGCCACTATTCGCGACTGTTTAAGGCAGCTGTGGCAGATATTGCTCCCCACATTGAAGACCATGGCATTGACGAGATTTACATCGACCTGAGCGAACTGCAGGGTGATGCGCTGACGCTCGCCCAGCGCATCAAGCAGGCTGTGCGCGACAGCACAGGGCTTTCTTGTTCCGTTGGCGTTTCCCCCAACAAGCTGTTATCGAAAATCTGCTCCGATCTTGAGAAACCGGATGGCCTCATCATCCTGAATCCGGCGGATATCCCGCACCGGATATGGCCTCTTCCGGTCAGCAAAATCAGTGGAATCGGGCCAAAAGCCACCCAAAAGCTGGCGATGCTCGGCATTACTACTATCGGTGAGTTGGCACAAGTTGATGCTGCGCTTCTTCAAAGGCACTTCGGCCGCAGCTATTGCCGCTGGCTGCAAGAAGTTTCCCATGGCATCGATGAGCGGCCGGTAATGGTGGATTCAGAACCCAAGTCGATCAGTCGCGAAACGACGTTCGAAAGGGATCTGCACGTTCAGCATGATCGCTCCATTCTGTCGGAAATCTTTACGGGCCTTTGTGCAGACTTGGCAAAAGACCTCCAGCACAAGGGTTACGTTGCCCAAACCATCAGCATCAAGGTGCGGTACGAAGATTTCCGCACCATAACCCGCGATATTACCTTATCCTTTCCTGCCGCCGATGCTGTCGCAATTCGCCGAGCGGCGGAAGAATGCCTGCGGCGCACGCCGCTGAAACACAAATTACGATTGCTGGGTGTCCGTGCCAGTTCGTTATCTTCGGGCAGCACCTTGCAGAGCATGGGCATGACGCACCAGGCGGAGCTACCGCTGACTGTACTGGAAGCATGATACTGGACGCCACGATCGCAAACGGCAGCTATAAAACGGTGGCCTCAATCGATATGCCGCGTAATGCTCATGCGCTGATGCAGAATACGTACCACCTCGGTTACATTCTGCCGCGTCCGATACACGATGACATGAGAACCGACAAAGTAAAGCTGGTGTGTGTCTGGCAATTCCCTGCTTGTTTGCCCAAGCTGTGGATTCCGGCCAAGCAGCACGAGAGCATCGTTTAGCTTGTTGCGGGTAGGCCAGCAATTGCTTATGCCCCATCGCTCGCCGGTGTAACGCAGGATGCTGATAAAGTCTTGCTGTGCCTCGGGGGAAAGCTTGAGGTGGGGTTTATGGGAGGACATCAGGATCAATAGGCTCGCTGTTGTGCATCGTAGCGATAGCCGATTGTGTCATGCGCTCCATCAATTCCGGCGTATAGGCCGCACCTTCGCCCCGATCAAGTTGTGCGTCGCCTTTGGTGATTGCTGCCTGCCATGCTGCCCCGCGGCTTTCCTCGGATTGCATCCGGCGGATTGCATCGCGGATCACTTCCGTAGCGTTGCTATAGAAGCCGGTGGCCACCTTGCCCTTGATGTAGCTCTCCATTTCTGCGGATAGATTGACGTGCATAGTCATGGGAAACTCCTAACGAGATATACATAATATATCCATAACATGGATAGCTCAAGTCATTCTGACAAGCATCCCCCGGGGGCGTAACCGCCAGCAGGTGAGGTGCTGGGTACGCGCCGCCCCCGCTTAGTCGATACGCGAGATTGCACGACGCTTGGGTCTATTCCGCAACACAGTTGGCTTATAATTCATGTACGCGTGAGCTGCACCACAAGCGCCATTAATAATTATCCCGGAGCACTACGAGCAGAATAGGTACTCCCTATGCCGCACCCCATTGTTACTCTTGCGCTGCTTATATTTATCGCCTTCCCCGGCTTGGCCCGCGCGGACCTCACCGGCAAGGTCATCCATATCAAGGATGGCGATAACCTTACCGCGATAATAAACAATGAGTGGGTAAGGGTCCGCCTGGCGGGAATCGACGCGCCTGAAACAAACCAACCCTTCGGCACGCGTTCAAGACAATCCCTTTCTGATCTGTGTTTTTGGGAAAACGTGACAGTGTCTCCGAAAGGCAAGGACCAATATGGCCGCATGTTTGCGAAGGTTCGCTGCGGTGATGTCGATGCCGGCGAGGAACAGGTGAGACGCGGCATGGCCTGGGTATACGACCGCTACGTGGAAGACCCGACGCTCGACCCCCTCGAGGATGAAGCCAAGGCCGCTAAGCGCGGATTATGGGCTGATCCCTATTCTTCCCCACCGTGGGAATGGCGCGAAATATGGGAGTAGCTTATATTCATTCAAATCCCATCAATGCGTCCAGGCTGAATAGATGAGGTAATGGTACAAATCCCGAATCGTGGGGGCGCGTAGGCGATGCCTGTTGCGCTGCATGAGTTCACTCGCCGCTATTGCCGTACCTGATTTGACCGCAAAACTACTTAGGGTCTCAATCCTTACAAAGACTGCTTGTCTCTGCGCAGCCAGCGAAAAAAGAATACATAGATAAAAGCTGGAAGAAACGGCAGAATCCATGGAAACATCTGCGAAAACCATGCAGCATAAAAACTATTCATATAACGCGCCTTGGCCGAGACGCAGGCCTCAGCAGCAGGCAGGCGGCAGGAAAGCGCGATCTCCAGGGATACCTGGGTATGAGCCCGCCATATCCAGTATGTCATTGCTGTAGTAAAAACAATCAACAATAGCGCGAGCAGGGTTATGCCTTTTTGTCGTGGCATAGATTGCAGTTCTCCGGATACAGGAAGAGTTTGCTAAAAAGAGGAAATTCAGCAGCTTTGATTGATGCTCGGGAAATTCATAGGAATGATAAAGAATCCCATGAACGTATCATCTAAATCCGGCAGTTGACCGCTCATTTGTCAACTAAGCGCTATGACTGAAAAGGATTTTTTTGTGCTCCCGAGCTTCACCTTTCTGGTGAGTTCGCTACGGGACGGATTGAACAGTTTTTGCGGCACAGCGCTGCGTTGCAACTCTTTGGAATGGAATGACCATTCCGCGTCGTTGCGCCTTGCTCTGCACCTCAAAAACCGCTCACTCCACCCCGTCCAACTGACGGATTTAGGATAATTCCTCACTGAATGATGTCCTTCAGCCGGGATGTTGTCAAGGGGGTGAGCGAGCACATGAGGCAGTTGCAACTGAACAACTGAACTTCAATGAAGTATGGGGGCGGGGTGAAATAAATGTTTTGCAGCATGAACGGTTCAGGCATTGCGAAATCGCGTGCGTTTAACCACCAGAATAGCCAGTAGCGGCAGCACAAAGCCGATCGCAGTTACCGAGATCAATAACATGCCAAGCTGACTGTAGTCCGCGGGAACCGCGATCTGGCCGGTAAGGGGATTGTCTACTTCGCGCGTAACGATGAAAATCTGGTTCATATATTTGGTGGCGAGCTGCGAGGCGGACAGGGCAAGATTGGTGAACGAAGCCATCACCGCAAAGAAAGTTGCCTTGAGTCTTTCCGGCGCCGAGTTTGCGATCCACGCCAGCATGGGAATAATTGCGATTTGCCCAAGAGGCGATTCAAGCGCGGTATCGATCACGGCAATGAATCGTGCATCCACTATGCCGCCGGTCAGGGAGGCAGTCCATTCATGCAGCCCGAAGAACATGCCGATTATGGGCAGAGAAAGCAGTGTGCCCACCACCGTGAGAGCGCCGATGATATAAGCGATGGACCGCTCAGCCATGAAACGGCGAAAAATGAACATTCCGGCCAGCGTCAATGTCGCACCAATCAGAGACAATGCAGCGAGAAACTGCTGATCGAACCCCAGGCTGTCGATCATCCACCAGGTGGAACCGGCGCCCGGCCCCGGTATCGCGCGAAATACAAATATCAGAATTGCCGTACCCACCAGCACGTTGCGCGCATCAGGCTCAAGCTCACCCGTCAATCGCCACATCAGAAACAAAACAATCGCCATGGATACCGCGAAGATAATTTCTTCTCCGCCGGGGATGCGGCTCAGGCCGACGCTCAGGGATACCGCAGTAAAGGCGAATCCGCCGCCAAGAATCCACCAGTTGACCGGAGGAGGATCTGTATAAATGCCAAGCAGCACTTCAGACTCCTGGCGGCTATGCCCCTGCGCTGTAAACCGTGCCATATCGCGTCGCCGCAACCAGGAAGCGAACAAGACGCCAGCTATTGAAACCAGCGGGATTATCAACGCGAGCTCGTAGACGAACAGATAAGCGGCCGCTTTCTGCACCTCGGGTAATTCGCCCACGCCTTGCAACACGACGACATTCACGACCGAGACTAAAACACCGCCACTGATAATCGCAACCCGCCCGAGCGTCTGCATGGTGACATGCATGGATTTGCGATTTTCAAGCATCAGCGGATGCCCGTTTGCATCCACTCGCGGCACGGCCTCCACCGTCATGGCGTCCGCCACCACATCCTGAACAACGTAGCCGATGGGTGCGAGCAAAGCGGCGGTAACATACCAGGTTTCCACTGTAGCGATAGCGCGCATGGCGTCCAGGTGCCCGAGCAGCCCGATCATGATCAGCAGACTCAGCGTGATCAGCGCCGCCCCCAGATACACAAGCAGGCTCTTCCATCGCCACACCAGGTCCACCAGATGGCCGAGCGGCATCTTCAATGCCCAGGGCAGCATCATCCAGAACCCGAGCGCCGCCAGAAACTCGGCGGAAAGCCCTAGCCGCTCTTTAACATAAAAGGTGCCGACGATGCCCGTCAGGCTGGAAATGCCCGCGGCGGCGTAGACCATGAGCGGGGGGAGATATGACAAACGCATTTCCCGCCCCAGCGCGAGAATATTGGCGTCGAGCCAGCGGCCCACAGTGGCGAAGAGCCCGATGGCTGGGGGAACGGCTGTCATAATAAGAGGCTTCTCATGAGCTTTGCCGGCTGGACGACCGGGTCGAACGGTCGGATTATTCCAGTCAAAAATTTTGCGGATTTTATCTTGCGTATTATCTGGTTCATTCGCTCAAACTCGGGTGACTTACCGCTTACGTTGCGCCAGCCCGATCCCCGGCTCAGTCAACCTGGTTTCTGAGATGGTCCCAGTATGAAGTCGCAACGTAACTGTTGGCGCAGGTTAGCGTTGTCAAGGCCATCACACGGTAAACCACGCTGCGCGGCACTTTGACATTCACGGCCGGATCGAGCAAGTCGGGGGAGACCGCGACCCGTTTCAACGTTTCTCCAGCCAATAATATTGGCCACATGCAGGCCAATCTTTGGCGGATTTCGGAGACGGGAAGCGATATCGTATAAAGCCATCCCTGATCCAGATGTTCCATGGCAAGCCCGATGAGCTGGTTAAGGATGGGCCTGAATCTGGGGAGATTGCCCTCGATCAGCAAATCGGCCGGTTTCAACCCGGCCTTTGCCAGAAGCGACTCCGGCACGTAGCAACGGCCGTTGTGCAGATCACGGGCGATGTCTTTAACGATATTGGTGAGCTGCAGCCCTTTTCCGAATCTGACCCCGATGGCGGACATTTCCGCGACATTCCATCGGGCCATTGCCGGCTGGTGCGCACAGACCATTCTGGTCCAGAATTCTCCTACGCAACCCGCTACATAATAAGTGTACTGGTCCAGCTCGTCCAGCGTGGACAATGCGGTAAGTTGCCCGCTTGATTCGCCAGGGAAGCGGGTCAGGTCCATTTTCATCCCCTCGGGTAGCACCTTCATCAGCCATTGGATACGCTCCCGATCCCCTGCAGAGCATTTTTCATATAGTTTCAGGCAGTCTGAAAGGCGCTGAAGGAGAATGCTTTCCGCAGAGTCTTTCTGGTGGGGAACCAGCGCTGCCTGAATCTCCTGGATGGCTTTCCAGTCAATCTCGGCATTTGCGAACTGCGCGGAGAACTGATTAAGGTATCTCAGGCGCTGCGGGCGATCGAGCAGATCCGTATCGGCGATTGTATCCGCTGCGCGCGCGAAGAGATACGACAACCCCATCTGGTCGCGCACACCAACCGGCAGCACGTTCAGCGTGAGATAAAACGAACGGGAAACCTGCCTGAGGATATCGTGCAGGAGCTCATGTGTAACCGGATCAGTACTCAACGATGGAATCCAAAGCCGCTCAATTAACAAGGGGCGAACATTACCTGTTGTAGAACCTGAAGGTCAAGACGTTATATTCCTGAAACCGGTCTTTCAGTGGGAAGCTTCGGATTTCTAGTAGGCAAGAGCTAACGAATTGTGAAGAAACACAATTGGAGTTT
>JBDSOQ010000211.1:0-1985 GCA_039914755.1 Nitrosospira sp.
CCGACCTGTACCACATCGGTGCGGTTCGATACCAGGGTGGGGATAAGCTGGGCGAGCTGTTAGGCAACGCCGACCTGGCGCTGACCACCGCCGAGCGTACAGGTATCAATGCCTGGCATCTCATTGCTGCGCAACCTGATCAGCTTCCTGCCCCTGTCGTCAATATCGGTGATTGGCGCAATATCTTCAGCGATGCGCTCGCCGAAGACCGCTTCAAGCTGGTTCTCTATCCCGTGGTCGGTCCGGCTGGCGCTCCGTTGCATCAGGAGGCCTTTGTCCGCATGCAGGCCCAGCATGACGGAGGCTGGCTGGATGCAAGCGATTTCGTCAATATCGCTGCCCGCCTCAACCTGACCGGACCTCTTGATCTGGCTGTCATCCGTCACGGACTCGAAACGTTGAAGTCGTTGACTGGAGAACTCGCGATCAACCTATCCATTGAAACGATCGCAGACTGGGATTTCCGGAATAAACTTGCGGAATTGTTGCGCCAATATCCCAACCTGTGCCAGCGGCTCTGGATCGAGGTGCCGGAGTATGGCGCTTATCGAAAATTCGAAGCATTTCGTGACTTCTGCTACACCTTCAAGGAACTTGGCTACCGTATCGGCATTGAACACTTTGGCCATCATTTCGCTGAACTGAGGGAGCTTACCGGCCTCGGCCTCAATTACATCAAGGTAGACGCCAGCTTCGTGCACGGCATCCACCAGAACAGGAATAATCAGAAATTCCTGAAGGGGTTGTGCAGACGGGCCCACAGCATCCATATCATGGCAATTGCCGATGGCGTACAAACGGAAGCGGAGCGGCAGGCATTGATAAAACTCGGCTTCGATGGCGTTACCGGACCCGGGATAAAATAGTTCGACCTGTTCCCTTGCGAAACTTCGAATCTTATGGCAGCAAGGTTCTTCTTGCATTGCTCACGTGCCGCATCTATAACTCCTCAAGAAGTCTCAGAATTAGTCTCAGAATTTCTAATAATACAAAGGATGGATCATGACTCCCTCACACACCTGGAAATTTTTCCGCGCTGGTGGATTCGATCAGGTACAAATTGATAATGGCGCAGATTTGCTGGCACTAAAGGGATTGGATCAAAAGTTGTTGGTAGCGTTGAGTTGCCCCACACGCGGCATAGAATTCGACACTAAAACCCTCGATTTGATTGACCATGATGCAGATGCGCACGTGCATGCGAATGAAGTGCTGGCAGCTATCGCCTGGGCAGGCGGTTTACTGAGGAATTCAGATCTGTTGGTCGAAGGGTCGGATCGGGTGGCTCTGGCTGATATAGACGATAGCAGCGAAGAAGGACAACAGGTGCTTGCGTCAGCGCAATACATTCTGAAAACGCTGGGCAAGCCGGATGCGGCAGAGATTTCACTGGCGGATATGGCTGACATCGAGAAGTTTGTTGCCGGCTTGGAATTCAATGGCGATGGCGTGGTTCCTGCCAGCCAGATTACGGATGCGGGATTGCGCACAACGATCGAAGACATCATGAAGTGTCGCGGCTCAGTAGTGGATGTGAGCGGGAAGGCGGGTATCAATCAGGAAATCAATGATGCTTTTTTTGCGGAAGTTGCCATTTTTTCGGACTGGGGGGTCAAGGGTGACGCCGATGCCAATATTCAATTTCTGGGTGACAAGACACAAGCCGCAGCTGATGCCTTCCATGCCGTCAAAGAAAAGGTCGATGACTACTTCACGCGTTGCCAGATGGCCGCTTACGATGTGCGCGCAGCCGTCCCGCTAAGCCGCTCCACGGAGGATTACCAGGGTATTGCCGCACAAACGTTATCGGCAAAAAACACCGATATCGCCAGTTTTCCGCTGGCGACAGTAGAGCCAAACAAACCCCTGCCATTGGTTTCCGGCCTCAATCCCGCATGGCAAAAACAAATAGACGCGTTACGCGAGCAAACCATTGTGCCGGTATTTGGTAAAAAAGAGAATTTGCTCGCATCGGAGTGGGCCGC
>JBDSOQ010000129.1:0-29364 GCA_039914755.1 Nitrosospira sp.
AGTTGAGCGGAACAGCCAGGCCCGTAGCGCTGCGCGACCATAACAACTATTCGGTGATCCTGGGTGTTTTTTATAACGCGGGCTACGACCAAACGGTGACGCTGGCCCAGGTTTTCTGGATGAAGGAAGCACAGGGCCAGCCCGCGCGCTTTTTCGTCGGCGCGGAGCGTGCCATGTCGATTGCGGCAGATTTCGCACAGTTCGGGCCGGACATCACCGGGTTGCGGAAGAAGCTGCGGGGGCTGGGTGCAGAGGTGTCCGACAGCTTTCCACCCTACGGAGCCTGGTTCCGCCGTCGCTTCGGCATCGAAAACGAACAGGCGCTGGAACTGTTTCATCAAACAGTATCAATGAAGTCGGTAGGTAGTCTGACCGACTTCGTTCGCAGCCACATGCTCGAGCCTTTTGACGTCGCGCCACGCATCACGGCCCTGATTGGCCACTTCAATGACCTCAACCGGGCGCACGAGGCTGTACTGAAGGCAAAACGGCAAATGGAACTGCTTTCGCCGCTGGTCAATGACTGTGAGCGCCATTCATTACTTGTCTCGCGAGTAGAGGAACTTCGTGTCTGCCGCGAGGCGCTCCGGCCTTACTTCGCGGACCTGAAACTCGGCTTGCTGGGGAAACGTATCGCAGGCCTTGCCGATGAATGGGAGCGGCAAGACTTGCAAGTGAAGCGTATCGAGGAACTCCGTAATGCGAAGCGAGCCGAGGAGGACGAACTCAAACGCAGCATTGCGGACAACGGTGGCGACCGTCTGGAGCGGCTTGCTATCGAAATATTCAGGAAGAATCAAGAGCTCCAGATGCGCGAGCGCAAGGCTCGGCATTACGCCGAGCTATTGCGCGTTCTCGGAGAGAGCCCAGCCGAAGATGAATTCGGTTTTTTTGGTCAGAGACAGCGCTTTTTGGTCTTGGCCGAAGCAGCGGAGACCCAAGATGCCAATCTGCAGAATGATCTGACCGAGCATGGCGTGAGTTTTCGCCAGGATAAGCAGGAGCATGATGATCTGCTTACCGAAATCAATAGTCTGAAGGCTCGACGCAGCAACATCCCCACTGAACAGATGGTCATGCGCGCTGCGCTGTGCAAAGCCCTTGATTTGTCCGAAGCGGATACACCCTTTGCCGGTGAACTGCTGCAAGTTCGCGATGATGAGCATGACTGGGAAGGGGCCGCTGAACGGCTATTGCGAAATTTCGGTTTGTCGCTTCTGGTGCCGGATGTTCATTACGCAGAAGTAGCGGATTGGGTCGATAGAACGCATGTCAGGGGACGCCTGGTCTATTTCCGGGTCCGCCAAGGGTCTCGGAGCGAACTGCCGAACCTGCATCGGGAGTGCCTGGCACGCAAGCTGGCCATCAAGTCCGACTCTCCTTTTTACGATTGGCTTGAACGCGAACTGGCTCACCGGTTCAACTTTGTCTGTTGTTCAACACAGGAGCAGTTCCGTCGTGAGACACGCGCCGTTACTCGTGCGGGTCAGGTCAAAGCGCCTGGCGAGCGTCATGAGAAAGACGACCGTCACCGCCTGGATGACCGTAGCCGTTATGTACTGGGCTGGACCAACACTGCAAAAATCGCCGCGCTCGAAGCCAAATCACGAAAGCTGGAGGTGCGGCTGGGCGAGTTGGGCAATCTCATCGGTAAGACCCAAGCCGAACGCAACACCCTCAGAGAGCGTCTCACCGCACTATCGAAACTCGACGAACATACTGATTTCCGTGAACTTGACTGGAAGTCGCTCGCCGTGGAGGTCGCTCTTCTAACGGACGAGAAGCAAAAACTGGAATCTACCTCCGATGTGCTGAAGCAACTGATGGAAAGGCTGAATACGGTCACGGCCAAGTTGAAGGATACAGAAAGCAAATTGGAGGAACACAAGGACAAACGATCCAAGGCCGAGCAGAAGAAGAACGATGCGGAAACTTTGCATACGCAAACGCAGGCGCTGCTGGATGAGCCGACCCATACGGACCGGGCGGCATATTCAGAACGGCTCGATGCGGCAAGAACCGAGGCACTGGGCGAGCATCAGCTCACTGTCGAATCATGTGACAACCGCGAGCGCGAAATGCGCGACTGGCTTCAGGCCAGGATCGATGCCGAAAACCTGAAGCTCTCACGTTTGCGCGACAAGATCATTGACGCGATGCGCGCTTACTGCACGACCTTTTCGCTGGACACGGAGGAGGTGGATGTCGCCATCGCGGCGGCTGATGAGTACCGGATGATGTTGGACAAGTTGAAAGCTGACGATCTACCTCGGTTCGAAGCGCGCTTCAAGGAGTTGCTGAATGAGAACACGATCCGCGAAGTGGCAAACTTCCAGTCGCAGTTGGCTCGTGAGCGAGAAACGATCAAGGAGCGGATTGTGCGTGTCAACGAGTCGCTCACACAGATCGACTACAACCCCGGCCGCTACATCGTTCTGGAAGCTCAATCAACCCAGGACGCCGACATTCGCGATTTCCAGAGCGAGTTGCGCAAGTGTACCGAAGGAGCATTGACCGGCTCGGACGATGCCCAGTATTCGGAGGCCAAGTTCTTGCAGGTCAAGCACATCATCGATCGCTTTGGTGGACGGGAGGGGCTGTCCGAGCAGGACCGCCGCTGGGCCGCCAAGGTCACCGATGTACGCAATTGGTTCGTGTTTGCCGCAAGCGAACGCTGGCGTGAGGACGACAGCGAACATGAGCATTACTCCGACTCGGGTGGCAAGTCGGGCGGTCAAAAAGAGAAACTGGCTTACACGATCCTGGCGGCTAGCCTGGCCTATCAGTTCGGCCTTGAATGGGGAGTCGTGCGTTCCCGATCCTTCCGTTTCGTGGTTATCGACGAGGCCTTCGGACGTTGATCAGACGAGTCTGCGCAATATGGCCTGCGGCTGTTTGCCCAACTCAACCTGCAACTCCTGATTGTCACACCCTTGCAGAAGATCCACATCATCGAGCCGTTCGTTTCAAGCGTCGGATTTGTACATAACGAGGAAGGCCGTGTCTCCACGCTGCGCAATCTCTCGATCGAGGAGTACCGCGCCGAAAAAGCGAGGATAGCCGGATGACCTGGACCAGGCCGACGGACCTGCGCATGCAGGTGCAAAAGCTGTGGGACCGTGGAGAACTGTTGACCGTTTTTGTCACGAGTGAGCCGCTGTTCCCGAAGCGTTTGGTGCTCAGAGGCCCCACTTCGGCGGAAATGGCTGATCGCTTTGACGAGGTGCGCATCTGGATTGGTGAGCTTCGGGCAATGGCTCACTGCCGGGTGGAGATGCGGGAGTTCAAGCACCGGGTATTCGGCGTAAACGCGGTACCGCAAGAGGCATGGATTGATACCTTCGAAGATGCTTTGGCAGTGATCGGCAGGCGGCGGGACATCACTCGATTCGCTGCTTTGATCGAGATGACGCGTAAACAATATCCGCAACTGCTGGATTGGGTGGCCAAGCGGCCATTGCGTGCGCTGGAGCTGGTCGGCGAGTGGCGGCGGCTGCTGGAAATCGTTGCCTGGCTCAAGGCCCATCCGCGCCCTGATGTATACCTCAGGCAGGTAGACATTCAGGGCGTGCACAGCAAGTTCATCGAGGCTCATCGAGGCGTGCTCACGGAATTGCTGGATATCGTTTTACCGCCTGAGGTGATTGATTCCACCGCATCCGGAGTGAGCCGGTTCGCAAGGCGCTACGGTTTTCGGGACAAACCGGCGCGCATCCGCTTCCGTGTTCTCGATCCAGAGCGCGCCCTGTTGCCCTTATTGCACGGGAACCTCGTGCAGGACATTACACTGGATGCCGAGAACTTTGCCCGGCTTGATCCAAAAGTCTCGCGGGTTTTCATCACTGAGAACGAGATCAATTTTTTGGCTTTTCCACAGGTCAAAGCTAGCTTGGTCATCTTCGGTGCGGGATACGGTTTCGAGATGATGATTAAGACCGAATGGCTTTCGCACTGCCGCATTCATTATTGGGGTGATATTGATACCCACGGTTTCGCCATTCTTGACCAGCTCAGGTGCCGGTTGGGCCACGTGGAGTCGTTTTTGATGGATCGCGCCACTTTGCTGGCGTTCGAATCACATTGGGGTGAAGAAGAGAAGCAGACGCTGCGCGACTTGCCCAGGCTGAACGGCGAGGAAAGCGCGCTCTACGATGATTTGCGCGACAACCGGATACGCAAGAATCTGCGTCTTGAGCAGGAAAGGATCGGTTTTAGCTGGGTGGAGTCCGCGTTATTGGTGCTCACGCAGATACAGCGGGCTGATGCATAGGACACTATCCGGTCCTCCCACCCTTAGTGGTATCAGCGAACTTCTGGATTGCGATTCTTGAGGATATCCATTAGCGGCGATACCAGGTCCATAGGTATCGGAAAAATAATGGTATTGGATTTATCGCTGGCGATGTTCGTAAGCGTCTGGAGATAGCGCAACTGCATTGCCCCGGTTTGCTGCGAAAGAATTTGCGCTGCTTGCATCAATTTGTCCGATGCCTGCAATTCGCCTTCAGCATGAATCACCTTTGCCCGCCGCTCACGTTCCGCCTCCGCCTGCCGCGCAATGGCTCTTATCATGGATTCATCGATATCCACATGTTTGATCTCGACGTTGGATACCTTGATGCCCCAGGCGTCCGTCTGAATATCCAGCACCTTCTGAATATCCAGATTGAGCTTCTCACGTTCCGACAGCATTTCATCCAGCTCATGCTTGCCCAGCACGGAGCGCAGAGTAGTCTGTGCAAACTGACTGGTGGCGGCAAGGAAATTTTCCACCTGAATGATGGATTTTTGTGGATCGACTACCCGAAAATACACCACGGCGTTGACTTTTACCGAAACGTTGTCGCGCGAAATCACGTCTTGGCTGGGGACATCCATGACCACAGTACGCAGGTCGACCCGTACCATTTTCTGAATACCGGGGATTATGATGATCAGGCCCGGCCCTTTTACATTTTGAAAGCGGCCAAGCAGGAAGATCACCCCACGCTCATATTCGCGTAATATGCGAAATGCCGAGAAAAGCACTGCGATAAGAATGATAATGAGAGTACTAAAAAAACCGAAATTGGCGAACATGGAAATCTCCTTTGGTTATTTCTCTGCCGGAATTACATGTAAAACCAGACCGTCGATTCCTGTTACACGCACTTTCTGTCCTCGGGCCAGAGGTTGCTCGCTAAGCGCGCTCCACAACTCGCCATGAACGCGCACCATGCCCTCGCCCGAAGTATCCTCCAGCATCTCGCCTATGGTGCCGATCATTGCTTCATGGCCGCTGACGATGGGGTTGCGCCGTGACTTCAGCGCCATGCCGACGACGAAAATCAGGAATAATGCGCTAGCGACGGATATCCCTGCGATCATGGTCCAAG
Source organism: Nitrosospira sp. (assembly GCA_039914755.1). GTDB lineage: Bacteria > Pseudomonadota > Gammaproteobacteria > Burkholderiales > Nitrosomonadaceae > Nitrosospira. The sequence goes on from JBDSOQ010000129.1 coordinate 5,376, forward strand.
GAATGCCGTAGCCGGGAAGGTCGGTGTCGATCAGCATCAACGAGCCGGCTATAAACGCAATCATCCCGCCGACGCCAAGCGCGCCGAAGCTTGGCATGAAGGCTTCCGCCGTGATGAATGCGATGCCGAGCAGAATCAAGGCAAGTCCGGCATAGTTGACCGGCAGCAACTGGAATGCGTACAGGGCAAGCAAGAGACAGATGGTGCCCGCCACGCCGGGCAACACAAAGCCTGGATTGGAAAACTCGAAGAACAATCCGTAAATGCCGATAAGCATCAGTATGTATGCGACGCTGGGGTTGGTGATGACGGCCAGCAGTCGCGTACGCCAATCGGGCTCGACAACCTGTATTGTGGCTGAAAGAGTATCAAGGGTCAGGTTCTGCCCGAGTATGGTCACTTCCCGGCCATTCAGCTGCCTTAACAGATCCGGCACGTCAGCAGCGACATAATCGATGACATTGAGTTTCAGCGCGTCAACTGCTGATAAGCTTACGGCTTCATGCACAGCGCGTTCCGCCCATTCCACATTGCGTTTTCGCATCTGCGCAAGCGCGCGGATATAAGCGGCAGCGTCGTGGATCATTTTGCGTGACATTGCGTCTTTTTTCGGCATCTTGTCTTCTGCCGCTATATGCCCACCGCCGCTCTCGTCTGCCTGATTTGCGGATGAGCCCGGAGACGGTTTTTGCCTGGATTCCGGCTCAGGCTCGGGCTCAGGCAAACCGCCGATCTGTACCGGGGTCGCAGCGCCCAGATTGGTACCGGGTGCCATCGCTGCGATGTGACTGGCATACAGGATATAGGTTCCGGCACTCGCTGCCCGCGCCCCGCTCGGCGCCACGAAGACCGCTACCGGCACGGTTGAGGCAAGAATGCCGCGTATGATCTGCCGCATTGAGGTATCGAGGCCGCCCGGTGTATCCAGCTGCAATACGACAAGTAGCGCACCCTCAGCAGCTGCACGCTCCAGGCTGCGCTGGACGAAGTCAGCGCTGGCCGGCGTAATAGGGCCGTCTAGCGTCGTTACCATCACCGGTGCAGCCGGAGCAAACGTCGGCAACAGGAGCAGTATCGCTGCCATGCCACTGCGCAGAGTGAGGACGAACAGTTTCATCCTCTCACTATAGACTGTTCTAATCCAGGCTGCATTTCAGCCGGGAAAAATGCGACTTGCGTCAGTTTATTTAGAGATCCTGCGACTTGCAATCATTATTGTTTTGGCGCATAAAGCGATTTTCATATTTTAAGAAACTGTGTTCATGAAAAAACCGACGAGCCGAATTCTCATCATCAATGACGAGAACCTGATACTGAAGGAATTCATCAGGGGATTGAATGGGGCCGCCAAGTCCCTGGAAAACCCGTTGGGCATCACTTTTTCCGGTGTTACCACCGCACGCGAAGCACTGCAAGCGATCCAGGATGACGGCGATATTCAATCGGTACTGGTGGACGATACGCTTTATACGCTGAAAAATGGCGAGAAAGGTTCCCGTAACCTCCAGATGACCGCATTGAAACTGGTGCAGGAAATTACCCGTTTTCGCCCTGAGCTGGATATCTATATTTTAATAGCCCAGGAGAAAGAGGATGAAGTGGTGGATGCCCTCTTTACCGAAACGGTCGATGGCTATTTCTACCGCGAAGAACGCGATTACCGGGGGATGTACCGTATCCTTAATGCCCAGCTTCAGGAAAAAGCACGCACACCTTTTTATGATCAGCTCAAAAATTACGTATTGATGGCAAAAGATGCCTGGCATACGCCGGGTCATTCCTCAGGCGATTCGCTACGCGACAGCCCCTGGGCCAGCGATTTCTATCAGTTCATCGGTGAGCATATTTTCCGTGCCGATCTATCGGTCTCGGTACCGATGCTCGATTCGCTGATGGAACCGACCGGCGTTATCGCCGAAGCGCAAAAGATTGCCGCAAAAGCATTCGGCGCGCGGAGAACCTTCTTTGCAACCAATGGTACCTCCACCGCCAACAAGGTGATATTCCAGACATTGCTCGCGCCGGGCGAGAAGTTGTTGCTGGATCGGAACTGCCATAAGTCCGTGCATCATGGAGTCGTATTATCCGGTGCTCATCCGATTTATCTCGACTCATCCGTCAATAAGAAATTCAGTGTTTATGGACCGGTACCGAAACAGACTCTGTTCAATGCCATCGAAGAACATTCCGATGCACAGGCGCTTATCCTGACCAGTTGCACTTATGATGGCCTACGTTATGATTTGCCGCCCATCATCAAGGCAGCTCATGCGAAAGGTATAAAAGTTATCATCGACGAAGCCTGGTACGGTTTTGCCCGTTTTCATCCGGCTTTCCGCCCGACGGCGCTGGAGGCGGGCGCCGATTACGCGACACAGAGTACGCACAAAGTGCTGTCGGCCTTTTCTCAGTCCAGCATGATTCATATCAATGATCCAAGCTTCAATGAGCACCTGTTTCGCGAGAACTTCAACATGCATACTTCCACCAGTCCGCAGTACAGCATGATTGCAAGCCTCGACGTCGCCCGTAAGCAGGCGACGCTGGAAGGGTACAAGTTGTTGTCGCGCACTCTGGAATTGGCGAAGGAGGTGCGCGAGCAGATCAATTCGACCGGCGTCTTTCGCGTGCTGGAACTTGCAGACCTGCTGCCCGATGAAGTAAAACATGACAATATCCAGCTCGACAGCACCAAGGTTACCGTGGACATTTCCCGCTGCGGCTTTACCGTGGAGGATTTGATCCGGGAATTGTTCGAGCGTTATAATATTCAGGTAGAGAAGTCTACATTTAATACCCTTACTCTGCTTCTTACCATTGGTACTACCCGAAGTAAAGTATCGCGCCTGTATGATGCACTGATGCGGATCGCGCGTGAAGGTCGTGCCCCCAGAAGGCTCTATCAGATTCCGGAGATTCCCGGTTTTACCGACCTTAGGTATCTGCCGCGTGACGCGTTCTACTGTGGTGGCGAACTGATGCCTTTGCTAGATGAGCAGGAACGTATAAATAACGATCTGGATGGCAAGGTTTGCGCAGATCAAATTACTCCCTACCCGCCGGGTATTCCGGTGCTGGTGCCAGGGCAAACGATTACGCGCGAGGTCGTACAATACCTTGTCAGCATGTTGCGTTCCCAGAAGCGCGTTGAAGTGCATGGAATCGTTTACGACGGCTACCTGCCATGTTTGAGGCTGCTTACCGCTGCTGAGGAAAAGGGCTTGAAAAAGCTGGTTAAATAGGTAAAGATGAGGGTTGCACATAACCCGGATGTTTTATAAATTGACGCGCGCAATCATCGCGCGAATTTATGAAACATCCGGGCTAAAAATTATTCTTGCGGCGCACGGCGGCTTTGGCCGCCGTGCCGCTTTCAGGCTTGGCAAACATGATACCCATCTATGGAATTCCTGAACAAGTCCTCCGCGAACCCGACGGCGGCACCGCCCCATGTGAATTGCGGCAGGACGATTCTCTATCCTGGTATGGGTACCTTTCCCGGCTTTGTATAGTCGGCCCCTGCATTCGCTTCGCGTCACACAATCATCCGGATTTTTCCGGCAGTTTACTTCACATAGAATTTATTCAGAGGCCTCTTAAATGTCCAATTTGATGAACACCTACCTGCCGCTGCCCGTTACATTTGCAAGGGGAGAGGGGGTATGGCTGTGGGATGAGGAGGGCAAGCGCTATCTCGACGCCCTCGCCGGCGTCGCCGTGTGCGGCTTGGGGCATTGCCATCCAGAGCTTGTGAAGGCGCTTTGTCATCAGGTCGGGACACTTATTCACACTTCCAATCTTTACCATATCGGAAAGCAGGAGCAGCTAGCCAGCCAGCTTGCCATACTGTCAGGCATGGATAATGCGTTTTTCTGCAATTCGGGCGCCGAAGCAAACGAAGCCGCGATCAAACTGGCAAGGCTGTATGGACATGGTAAAAATATCGATCTGCCCACCATTATCGTAATGGAGAAATCCTTTCACGGTCGAACGATGGCAACCTTGACTGCAAGTGGCAATCGCAAGGTGCAGGCAGGTTTCGAACCGTTGCTCACCGGATTTGCGCGGGTTCCATACAATGATCTGGAAGCAGTGGCGCAGGTGGGCGTGCACAACAAGAACGTTGTCGCCATATTGGTTGAGCCTTATCAGGGCGAAGGGGGCGTGAATGTGCCGCAGGCAAGCTATCTGCAAGGATTGCGCCACTTATGCGATCAGAACGGCTGGTTGCTGATGCTGGATGAGGTGCAGTGTGGGATCGGCCGCAGCGGCAACTGGTTCGCTTTCCAGCATAGCGGCATCGTCCCTGATGTGGTAACACTGGCCAAAGGCCTGGGTTCGGGTGTGCCCATCGGCGCCTGTCTGGCAAAAGGTGTGGCATCGGAAGTATTCAAGCCCGGTAATCACGCCTCTACTTTTGGTGGCAACCCTCTGGCCTGTACTGCTGCGCTGACCACGCTCAGAGTAATCGAAGAAGCCGATTTGCTGAGGAACGCGATGGAGGTGGGCGACTTCATGCGCAGTATGTTCAAGGCACAGCTCGCCGATTTTCCCGATGTAAAACAAATTCGCGGTCAGGGATTGATGATCGGCATCGAACTCTCCAGACCTTGTGGCGAACTCGTAATCGCAGCGTTGAAGAAAGGACTTTTGATCAACGTAACCTCGGATAAGGTAGTGCGTCTGCTGCCGCCGCTAGTGATTCAACGGAGCGAGGCCGAACAGGTGGTAAACATCTTGTCCGGGCTGGTGAAAGAATTTTTGGCGGCATGACAAAATAGTCAATCTCGAAAAATGAGCCTTGAAAAACATGGTCAGCTCATGTTTTTCCAAATCGGCTCAATCTATGGTTCAGCATATCATGCAGATCAAGCATTTTTTACAGTTCAACGATTTCTCCCGGGAGGAGTTCGAATATCTGTTCGAACGTACACGCTGGATCAAGCATGAGTTCAAGCAATACCGGCGCTATTGGCCATTGCAGGACCGCACTCTCGCCATGATTTTCGATAAGCATTCGACTCGTACCCGGCTTTCGTTTGAAGCCGGCATGCATCAGTTGGGCGGTGCGGCGATTTATTTATCTACCCGGGATACCCAGTTGGGTCGAGGCGAACCTGTGGAAGATGCGGCACGCGTGATTTCGCGTATGGTGGATATCGTCATGATCCGCACCTATGAACACGACATCATCAGGCGTTTTGCCGCGCACTCGCGAGTGCCCGTTATCAACGGACTGACCGATGAATATCATCCCTGCCAGATCATGGGCGATATTTTTACTTTTATTGAGCAATTCGGCAGTATCTCCGGCAAGACGGTGGCGTGGATTGGAGATTCGAATAACGTCTGCAACACTTGGCTCCAGGCAGCTGAGGTGTTTGATTTTAACGTGCATGTCTCCACGCCTCGCGGTTACGAAGTGGAGCCGGAACGAGCCGGACTCTACGGCACAGACCACTATGAGGAGTTTGCCGATCCGCATGACGCAGTGAGAGATGCGGATCTCGTTACGACGGACGTATGGACCAGCATGGGTTTTGAAGCGGAAACCGAGGAACGCAAGAAAGACTTTGCGGATTTTCGCGTAGATGCGGAAATGATGTCCTGCGCCAAGAAAGAAACGCTGTTCATGCATTGCCTGCCTGCCCATCGTGGCGAAGAGGTGGCGGCGGAGGTTATCGACGGTCCTCAGTCCATCGTATGGGAAGAGGCCGAGAATCGTCTGCATACTCAAAAGGCGCTGATAGAATATCTGCTGTTGGGAAGGCTGGATGGGGTTTGATAACTCGAATTTTCAAACAGTGATGCCCTTCTTGCGGCCGATGGAGCAGTTTATGTAGTTATGTAGGATAGGTAAAGCGCAGCATAACCCATCAAATCCGTTATGGCACGGCACCATCAAGCATCCATAAAACACAAAGTTGTATTGCAAAGAATGAATTCGCGCATTTTTATTGACGAGCCAGGCATGAAAAAAATAAAACAGGTTGATGTGTCCAAAATTAATAAGGTTGTTCTTGCATTTTCCGGCGGTCTGGATACATCGGTAATTTTAAAGTGGCTGCAGGATACTTATCAGTGTGAGGTGGTAACCTTTACTGCCGACATTGGGCAAGGGGAGGAAGTAGAGCCGGCACGCGCAAAGGCGACGCAATTAGGGGTGAAAGAAATCTTCATCGAAGATCTGCGTGAAGAATTCGTGCGTGATTTCGTTTTCCCCATGTTTCGTGCCAATGCGGTATATGAGGGCGAATATCTGCTTGGCACCAGTATCGCTCGTCCGTTGATCGCCAAACGGCAAATCGAGATTGCGCAGCTAACCGGAGCAAACGCGGTTTCCCATGGGGCGACAGGGAAAGGTAATGACCAGGTGCGGTTTGAGCTCGGCTATTATGCGCTTCAGCCCGATATCCATGTGATCGCCCCATGGCGCGAATGGGACCTTACTTCCAGGGAAAGCCTTTTGAACTATGCGGAAACGCACGGCATTCCGGTGGAGATGAAGAAAAAGGGCGGTTCCCCTTACAGCATGGACGCCAATCTGCTGCATATTTCCTATGAAGGCCGAATCCTTGAAGATCCCGCGCATGAGCCGGAGGAATCCATGTGGCGATGGAGCGTATCGCCTGAGAACGCGCCGGATAAGGCGGAATACATCGAACTGGAATTCGGGCAAGGCGATATCATCGCCATAAACGGCCGAAAGCTCTCACCGGCGGCGGTACTTGCCGAGCTTAATCAGTTAGGTGGCAAGCACGGTATCGGGCGTCTGGATCTGGTGGAAAATCGTTATGTCGGCATGAAATCCCGTGGATGCTATGAAACCCCAGGCGGCACCATCATGCTGCGCGCGCATCGGGCCATCGAATCCATCACCCTTGACCGCGAGGTGGCCCACCTGAAAGACGAACTGATGCCGCGCTATGCCGAACTTATTTATAATGGTTATTGGTGGAGCCCGGAGCGCAAAATGATGCAAACGATGATTGATGCGTCCCAGGCACATGTAAACGGCTGGGTGCGAGTAAAGCTCTATAAAGGGAACGTAATCATAGTCGGGCGAGACTCCAAAACAGATTCCCTGTTCGATCCTCACATCGCCACTTTTGAGGAAGATCAGGGCGCGTATAACCAGACCGACGCGGCTGGATTCATCAAGCTCAACGCGCTACGGATGCGTATCGCCGCAAATTTAAAAAACCGGCAATAGCTATTGGGCGCCGCACTTCATGTTTCCCGTCGGTTAAACTTGCCGCAGCTGCAGCCCCTAAACCAGGAAGAGACTATCGTGCCATCATTCGACATTGTTTCCGAAGTTGACAAACAGGAAGTCAAAAATGCAATTGACCAGGTGAACAAGGAAGTCACCACGCGCTTTGATTTCAAGGGGTCGGACGCGCGTGTGGAGCAGGCGGATTACACGCTCACCGTTTACGCAGATGACGACTTCAAGCTGAGCCAGGTTCTGGATATCCTGATGGCCAAGCTCGCCAAGCGCGGGGTCGACGTACGTTGCCTGGACGAAGGGAAGTCGGAAAAAATCAGCGGCAATAAAGTGAAACAGGAGGTCACGGTTAAAACGGGGGTGGAAAGCGAGCTTGCAAAAAAGATTATCAGGCTTGTCAAGGATAGCAAACTCAAGGTACAAGCCAGTATCCAGGGTGAGGCAGTGCGTATTTCAGGTGCAAAGCGTGATACCTTGCAAGAGGCGATACAGCTCGTCAAGAAGTCAATTACCGAATTTCCGCTGCAATTCCAGAATTTCCGCGAATGATTCGCGGTATTATCCTAAACCTGATAGTTGACCGCTCATTTAATATATCAGTGTCATGATTAATAACAATATTTCATATTAATTGACGCTCACCTTCAGGGTGAGGTCGCTACGTGTAACGACCTGCATTCATCGGCTTTTTCGACCAGAATTAATTGCGACCAGCGCACCCCTCAAACCAGAGATAACTGCGAATGAACCTGCATTCCATCGGCGCGAACCAGCAATAACTGCGACTGACCCAACGGCGCTGGACGGTGCCGTCCGACAAGATGCGGACACGCGCAGCACCCACATTGTCTGCTAGATTGGCAAGCCCGCAGCCAGCATGCGCTCGCGGATTTCCGCCGTGCGCTTCGGTTCAAGCTGATTGCTGAACATCGCACGAATCTCCGCCGCCTTGGCGTCGAATTGCTCCACCATGTCCTTGAGGCGGTAGCCGTGACGCGCTAGACCCTGTCCGGTCTCGACGCCATATTCTTCCAGCAACTCGATGGCGCGCTGGTGGACAGGTGCCGCCCCGCCTTGTTGGTGGTTCTGAGTTTGAGGGCCGCGACAAGTTCGCAGTACCGTTCCAGTTCGGGTCGTGGTATCAGACGAGGTATGCCATGATCGACGCGATGCGCCGCCCGTGGCTTGAGGAAATCCTTGAGTGCGCGATACACGGTGCTGGCAGAGAGACCGTACAGTTCTGTGGTGGCTTGTACTTGCACCGTCTGCTCCGGGCTTTTGCGGGGCAAACGGTCTAGCCGCTGCCGCAAGTGCAGCAGCGAATCGGACGGGATTTGCTTACGCCGCCCCGACGGCATTGCTGTCAGCCTTGGCGAGGTAGTTGTACAGCGTCGATTTGGAAATGCCCATCATCTGGCAAATTTCCTTGATCGTGTACTTGTCTTCGTGGTGAAGCCGCAAAGCCAATGCCAGTTTGTCGGGGTCGAGTTGCTTCGGCCGTCCACCCATCCTGCCACGCGCGCGCGCGGCCGCTATGCCAGCCTGGGTGCGTTCGCGGATCAGGTTGCGTTCAAATTCGGCGAGGGCACCGAACAGATGAAATACCAGGCGACCGCCGCTGGTAGTGGTGTCGATGTTTTCTTGCAAGCTGCGCAGCCCAACTTTGGCGGATTCGAAACGTTCCACCAACTCGATCAGGTTCTTGAGCGAACGCCCCAGCCGGTCCAACCGCCAGATGACGATGGTATCGCCGGCGCGCAGCACGGTCATCATCGCGGCTAGGCCGGTGCGATCTGCCTTCGCGCCACTCACCATGTCCTCGAACATCCGTTCGCAGCCGGCTCCCTTCAACGCATCCGGTTGCAGGTCCAGATTCTGGTCATCGGTCGATACCTGAGCGTAGCCGATCAGCATGGTGGCAAGTCCAATAAATCATGAAATATCTTTATAGCTGGACTTTGAATATTGGAAAGGGATGATGGAGTGCCGGAATGCGGGTTGCCGCCACATTTCGCAAACAATCGGCGCGTGTCCAACAAACCCTCGTTTTTTGGACGCCTTGGGCATTATGCGCAGCAAGAACCTGGCAGGAACTCCAACGGTTTATTTATGTTCAAACTATCAAATGACACTTGACACTAGCCTACACTATGTAGCACAATAGTTGCACCGTAACTTCAAGGGGGCAACATGCCGCAATTCAACGTCGATGAAGACCTGGCTGCTTTGGTCGAGCGCCTGGCCCAGCCAAAGCCATTCGAGCACCTCTCGTTCAACAACGCCTTGCGGCGTGTTTTGACCAGGTTCGGCCAGGTCGCAGCCGCAAAGCCAGGTGTGGACCTGGACGAGCTTTTGGCTGAGTCAATGGTCCTCATGAAGGCCCGCAAAGAACCCAAAAAACTGCCATCGCCAAGCGCCAAGGAATGGGCGGCCAGTGTCCTCGACTTGAAGGGCAAGCCAGGCCTGAACAACTGGCAGGCAATCTGCGATTTGCTGAAGGTAGAGACAGGCGGCGACTCTGCCCGGAGGCGACTGCGGAATTGGGTTAAAGAGAGCCGTCCAAGCTGGGCACCTGTTCCGGAAATTAAGGGGGATTGACGATGTACGCTGACAACGCAGAGCTTGAAGACTATGTCGAGCCTATGACCGGTAGTGCAATCAAGGTGAGCACCATTACCATCGGCCATCGAATCAAACGCATAAATAGGAGATAACTATCATGTCAGATGTATCAGTATCAACGAATACGAAAGAACTCGTCTCTACCGTGTTCGCAAATCTCATCGCGACGTTCGACCACTATGCCGACGATGTCAGACTTCAATGTGCCGAAGCGGCCATCGAAGGCAAATTGGAACGATCTGGAACTTTGCTTGACGAAAGCAAAATGATGCAAGAATTCCGCCACGAGGTGGAGGTGCTTTCGACGCGCTGGTCGAAAGGGCTATTGCGCCTGCCAAAAGCTATCCCATCCAAAAAGCCGTCTGCACGAAAAGACAGATCACGATCTGTCAGTAAAACACCAAGTCCGAAGCCAGGCGATTGGCTGGTCAATGTTCCAGAATTAAGCGCTTTACCACATACCGCATCATGGAAAGACATTTGCGATCATCTTGGGATCAACGTGGCTAGCGATTCTGCTCGCAGGCGCCTGAAATCGTGGGTGCAGGATAGCGGCAAAAATTGGCCGAATATTCCAGAGCCAAGCTGACCAACGCCAAAAAAGTTTAGTTGCATTTATTTTCTGGTTTACGTTGATTCATTTGGGGATTTTATGAAGAAAAATATCATTTGTCGAAAATTTTGTATTCTGGCGCATTAAGACAGCCTTCGTTGGCGATCTGTCAGCCGCAGTTATTGCCGGTTCGCGCCAATGGAATGCAGGTCGGCGAAGTTGAATGCAGGTTCATTCGCAGTTATCTCCGGTTTGAGGTGGGCGCTGGACGCAGTTAATTCTGGTCGAAAAAGCTGCTGAATGCCTGAATGCAGGTCGGAACGTTTTTGGATGCAGGTCGCTACAGCTACGGGGAGAATTGCACAGTTTTTGCGGCACATGGCTGCGTTGCAACTCCTTGGAATGGAACGACCATTCCGCGTCGTTGCGCCTTGCCCTGCACCCCAAAAACCGTACACTTCCCCCCGTCCAACTACCGGATTTAGGATTATTTCAACCAGTTGTTTTGTTCATAAGGCCGGAAATCCAGTGCTCATATAAGCGGCAAGCGACTTGATTCAGCCGCGATACTCGCTCGGCCAGGCCTGTCTGTATTGTCTCTACCGATTGCACCGATGGTCCAGGGTTGTTGGCAATTTCCTCAGCGCCTGCTTTGCACCAGGCTTTCACCATTTCCTCAGTCATTTCGACATGGCATTGCAGCGCCAGATGCATGCCCATTGCGAATGCCTGATTTTCGCAATAGGGACTTGAAAGCAGGAGAGCTGCTCCCTCCGGAACGGTAAAACCCTCTCCATGCCAGTGGAACGCTTCAAAGTTTGACAATTCTCCAAACCAATTACGCGCAATAGAGCTGTCCGCAACGCTTACTTCACCCCAGCCGATTTCGCCAACGGGGCTCCTGCTTACCACTCCCCCCAGCGCTTGCGACATCAATTGCCCGCCAAGACAATGGCCCAAAACCGGGATATCCTCTCTCACCGCCTGCCGGATTAATGCAAGTGCTGACTCAATCCACTGCAGATCGTCGTTTACGCTCATGGGCCCGCCCATGAATACCAGTCCGCTAAAATAGCCGGCATGAGCAGGTAATACCTCATTGGAGTCGATCTTGACGAGCTGGTAAGGAATAGAATGGGAATCCAGAAACGAGGCAAGATAACCCGGACCCTCTATTGGAAAGTGCCTGAAGATTGCAACCGGTTTCATGAAGCGCGCTATTTACAGTTGATGCGCCTGGGATTGGCGCCGAAGCGAACATTGCTCTGCTCCCGGTGTCGGCGCAGTGCTGAGAGGAATGATTGAATCATATAGCGATATCGCCAGCGCATTGGGCGAGTTGACTACGTGACGCTGTGCCGGATTCTTATTGATTTGGGCGCCACGCCGCTATGTCCGCATCCGCAATCACTTTCTGGCCGGTGACTCTTATGCCGTCGAAATCCGCCTGTTCGTGAGCACCGACCAGATAGGTTCCCATCTCTACCAGAATCTCCACCTGTCCGTCAGCCACCGCAATAGTGCCGCCATTCACTCGTTTACTGACGCTAAAGCGGGTGCCGACATCGTTGATATACGTAGTACCGACTTTCACTTGCAACTTGCCCGCTCCGCCACCTTTGGCGTCAAAATAAGCATTGCCTCGCAGCAATTCGATCTGAGGAGGCTCGCCGTTGCTGACAGTGACGCTGCTGTCGACATCCAGGCTGATGTCAATATTCGGTGTGGCGGTAATGGTCAGCCGTTCTCCCGGCACAGTTTGGTGGATTCGGGTGGCCATCGGCTTGGCGATGAACCATGACATTAAACCCAGACCGAGAGCCGTGGTCGCAATGGAACCATGCAGCAGAAGGCTTCGCCATCGGGTGCGCGCAGCTAAAGCCATATAATCCCGACCGCTGAGGCAGTAAGGCGTTTGCCGCGTGGTATGCATATGCTCGAATTTCTGGCCATTGACATCGCGTTTCTCCAACCATGTTTCGGCAGTCCATTACTATTGTGTAGTCGGATCGGTAACAAACCCAATTCGTACTAACCCGGCTTTTGCTGCGACAGACATCACTTTTGCCACGTGCTCGTACTGGACATGCTTATCGGCGCGGATATGCAGTTCGATATCGGGATTCTGTTTTGCCGCAGCGGCAAACCGGGGTGCCAACTCATCCATGGTTACCGGTTCACCATTCCAGTATAGGCTAGCGTCACCCCGAAGCGCAAATTCAACGTGATCCGGTTGCGTAATATTCGGACTACTCGACGCTTTCGGCAGATCGACTTTAACGGAATGTGTCAGCAAAGGTGCGGTGATGATGAAGATCACAAGTAATACCAACATCACGTCCACCAATGGCACCACGTTGATTTCGGACATCGGCATCTGACGATTGCCGCCGTCCATGCTGCCAAATGCCATCACAACCTCCTTTCATTGGGTGTAATCGCGGGATTCATTGCGGGGGCGACTACGCGCAGCAGGCGCTCATCCCCGGCAGAGCTATTATTTTTGGCACCCACCGCAATCAGCACAAATAGATCGTGCGCAAAGGCATCCAGGCGCGCCAGCCAGATGCGATTGCGCCGCACAAATGTGTTATAGGCCAGAACCGCCGGAATTGCCACGGCCAGTCCCAACGCCGTCATAATCAATGCTTCACCCACCGGGCCGGCCACTTTATCCAAGGTACCCTGGCCGGATAGTCCGATTTGTACCAGCGCATGATAGATGCCCCATACTGTACCGAATAGCCCGATATAAGGCGCAGCGGAACCAGCCGAAGCTATTACCGTGAGTCCGTTTTCGACGCGGGTCGCTTCCTGGTCGAGGCCGTTACGTAATACGCGTGTAATGAACTCGCTTGCGCCGCCCGCCGCGGCAAGTTTTTGCAAGCCATGTTTTTCAGAGTCAGCCGCAGCCTCCAGCGCGAGGTGCGCCAATTGCGCAAACGCGTTATCGCCCGAGCCTTCGTGCAGCGTCGAGTTCACCTCCTGTAGCGAACCGGCTCCCCAGAAACGCTTGAGAAAAGCTTCGGCGTGCCGGTTTGCCAGAAAATTGGAGATACCTTTGGTGAGTATGAGATACCAGCTTGCCACGGAAAGCGTAAGCAGCAGTACAAGTACGCTGATACCGACGCCATCGAGCTGGGTAAGAAAATTTGAAAAGCCGAGACTTTTTTCCATCGGTCAATCTCCTTGGAGTACAAAGTTGAAGGGTTGCAAAGCAATGGCACGGGCCGGCTGGCCATTGCGCACGGGCGGATTGCATCGCCAGGTTTTTACCGCGGCCATGGCGGCTTCGTCGAGACGCTTGAAACCGCTACTATCGATTACCTGTACTACGTTAACATGACCTTTTTCATTCAGTTCCACTCGTAGCATCAGCTTGCCCTCTTCGCCGAGCCGCCGCGAAAGCGCGGGATAAGCGGGCGCGTTCAGTTCGGGGCACGCGACAGATAGTTCCGAGGAGAGCGTAACGGGTCCCGGCGACATCTGGGGAGGAGACGCTTTCGCCACTGGCTCCGGTGCTGGGTCTGGTTCTGGTTCTGGAAGGGAAGGGGGTGCGACCCACTCACTCTCGGCCACTACCGGTTTTTCCGCAACCAATTGCCGTGATTGCGGCTTCTTGGGCGGTTGAGGCTTGGGTAAGGGGGGGGGTGGCTCAGGCTTGGATTCTTCCTTCGGCTGGAAGGAAGGGATAAAATTGACCATCAACGTCGCCAGTTGTTGCGGCGGAGGAATCAATTGTTGCTTGAATAGATAGTAGAGCAGTGCCCCATGAACGGCAAGGACAAACATCAGGCCGGGTAAAAAGGCAGGATTATGCTTCATCGCTTTATATTCGATATCACGAGTCGGTTGTCGCATTGCGCGCCAGCCAATCTTCTATAAACTTCTTGTTGATGAGGCCGGTCTTGGCCTCGCGTTGGTGCTTGCGATCATAAAAATATGCCCGAGGTACTTCACCATACCAGCGACTATCGATTTCAAAACGCAAGCGTTCAGGCATGTCCTCCGCAAAAACCCATTGCTCAGCCTTGTTCATGCCATAGCTCTCTGCCCGGGAGACGAGTTGGGGCGTGTCGCTTACCGTATCGGTGGCAATCAATACGACGTCCAGCTTGGGATGGCTGCGTTTGAGTTCGCTTAACATCTTCAACTCGGTCGGGCAATATTGACATTCAAGAGACCACAAAACGAGAATGAAAGGCTTGCCTTCCCGGGGCGCAAGAACCTTCTGAAGACTCCCCGAGGTAAAAGGACGGACGCTTTCAGCTGCAGCGACGGCCGTTACGAAACTTAGTATTAACATGAGAACTAAACGACGCATCATTGCATGTCCTCCGCTGGGCCGAGTATGAGAAACAGCTTCTGTGAACCGCCCCTGAGCAGCGGTAAAACAGCTGCACAATTCGTGACCGAGGCGGAAATTACAGATACAACGATAACGAGCGTTTTTACCATTAAGCCCGACTCGGACCGAATTTCCAGAATTTGAGCTTCAAAAATACCGAACATCAGTAATGTAAATCTAATTAAGAATCAGTCGCAATCCGCATTTAAAATTTTACCACTAAACGTGAATATCTACGTATAGATATTATAGAGAACGATACAGAAGATTTCTGGTTACAGAGGCCCTGCCAAGTTTTCCATCAGATTGAAACAAGACCATGATAGGCGGGAAATATTATTATCACAATGCGGCATATTGTCGCAGTGCAGACCCAAGCCCGGTAGAATCTCGGTCTCAGCACCTTCGAGTTATCCCATATGAGCTGGAACACAGCAGTGAGGTCGCAGTGGATAGCGTGCTCCCGAATCTTTTGCGGTGCTTTGCGCGCAACTGCTCCCACAAGGAAATATGGCGCGTTCCCGCTCTGTGCGCGGCCGATAAATGCGCTGTAACAGTAGGGGATTGGCCAGGCCGGCCTGATAATATGTTACTTTTCTGAAGGTCCAGAGTATCACAAGCTTATGGGTCTGCTTTTGCGGGAGGTAAACTGTTCCGGCAAACCAAAAAAATTTGCTAATATTGCGGCGGGGGCGTGAGATCATCTCCCGTTTTTTCATTTTCCAATAGGCAAACCCTCCTGGCTACTCAACAGGAACTTTCCGGCTTTTTGGCTGAAATCGAACGGCGCGCGTATAAGCAGGCATTGTTCGCAGTAAGGGACGAACATCTGGCGCTGGATGTTGTTCAGGATTCGATGATGAAACTGGTTGAAAAATATCCAGCCAAACCATTGGGAGAATTGCCTCTTCTGTTTCAGCGTATTCTGCAAAATACCATAAGGGATTTTTACCGGCGCCAGAAGACCCGCTCCTTGTGGACTACCCTGTTTTCATCATTTATACCCCGCAATCAGGAAAAGGAAAATGAAGATTACGATCTGCTGGAAACTCTACAGCTGGATGGGCCCTCCAATTTTGGTGATCCATATCAGCAACTGGAGCAATCGCAACTTCTTAATTTACTGGAAAAAGCGATTGAAACCCTTCCGGCACGTCAACGGCAAGCTTTTCTTCTGCGTTACTGGGAAGAGATGGATGTTGCAGAAGCGGCAGCGGTCATGGGGTGTTCTGAAGGAAGCGTGAAAACTCACTGTTCGCGTGCAACCCATCGTCTTGCTGCACTGCTAGAAAAAAAGGGAATCGAGTTATGAACGAACACGAAGTAGGTAAGAAAATAACGAAGTTATTGGATCTCGGCCTTGACGATATCAAGCAGAGTACGCTGAACCGACTTCAATCCGCACGCAGAGCTTCAATCGAAAGCTACCATATGGCCGAGTCAGTGGCGAATGTCGGTCAAGGCACCTCAGCGCGAAATGGGAATGAATGGCAGATCAAGACTGGAAAGCTGCTGTCGATTATCGCGCTGTTGTTTGCCCTGGCGGGTATTTTCTACTGGCAGACCCTACAGCAAAGCGACGAAAATGAGGAAATCGACATCCTGGTGCTTACCGACGACTTGCCGATAAACGCTTATCTAGACGACGGGTTCGATGCATGGCTAGATCAGCACTAGCACTAGCAGTAGCGTTCTGTTTATGTTTTTCACTTTCCGCCGACGCCTTATCCGCCGAGCCTTCCTGGGAGAAATTGAAACCGCAGCAAAGAGAAGTCTTGGCTCCGCTTGCGCAGGAGTGGAATGACATGGACTCCGCAAAAAAAAAGAAGTGGCTGAGCATTGCCAAGCGATACTCGGGTATGACCCCTACAGAGCAGCATCGCGCTCAGTTGCAGATGCGCGACTGGTTTTCACTCACTCCAGAGCAGCGCGAGCTGGTCCGGGAGAAATATAAAACCATTAAAAAACTGCCACCGGAGAAGCGTCATGAAATAAAGCGAAAATGGCGCGAATACGAGCAGACACCCGAAGATCGCAAGGGAAAATAGCAGAATGAACGCGCTAGTTCCAAATATTTCTGTTGCTCTACCAGAGCAAGAACATCATCTAAAAAATAACAAGAACGTCTTGTGAGTGAGTTTTCCGAAGCGATAAAAGTCGCCTCCCCGGGACTGGGGCGGCGACTGCTGAGCATGCTTTACGAATTTCTCATATTGATTGCCGTTCTGTTTATTGCCAGCTTTGTTTTTCATCTTGTGTTCCAGGATACCAGTTCCCTGTTTTTCCGGCCTGGGCTTCAGCTTTATCTCCTGGTAATTGCGGGCATGTATTTCACTTGGTTCTGGACCCATGGCGGACAAACGCTGCCCATGCAGACCTGGAAGCTTCGGGTGGTTAGCGCCAGCGGAGACCGGGTTTATCTGAAACAGGCGCTCGCACGCTATTTATTTGCTGTGATCGGTATTTTTTTCTTTGGCGGCGGAATAGTTTGGGCGTTATTCGATCGCGACCGTCAATTTCTGCATGACAGGCTGGCCGGTACCAGAATCGTAAGAATGGAGGGTAAGGCGGAGCGAATTTCGGATGAGAGCGACACAACCGGAACGTAGCTATTGACGCTCCGGCTGCAGGTTATCGTTCTATGCGCGGGTTTCGGCTTCAGAAAGTGGCTGATTACCGGAACTCGCGGCGCTAGCGGAGATACTCCAGCTTGTTTGCGTATCTATCGGACTTAACCGGTTCCGCCTACCGTCAATCCATCAATGCGTAGCGTAGGCTGACCGACGCCCACCGGCACACTTTGGCCCTCTTTACCGCAGGTGCCGACACCGGGATCGAGCGACATATCGTTGCCGATCATCGAAACCCGAGTGAGTATATCGGGGCCATTGCCTATCAGCGTTGCACCTTTCACCGGATAAGAAATTTTTCCATCCTCGATCATGTACGCTTCCGCAGCGGAAAATACGAATTTCCCGCTGGTGATATCCACCTGGCCGCCTCCAAAATTCACTGCATATAAACCATGCTTCACCGAAGCAATGATCTCCTCGGGACTTTTATCCCCATTCAGCATGTACGTATTGGTCATGCGCGGCATGGGAATATGAGCAAACGATTCGCGCCTGCCGTTACCGGTAACCGGGACATTCATTAGCCGCGCGTTCAAGCTGTCCTGCAAGTAGCCCTTCAGTATTCCGTTTTCGATCAAGACCGTGCACTGGGTGGGATTTCCCTCGTCATCGATATTAAGCGATCCGCGCCGCCGCGCGAGCGTACCATCATCCACCACGGTAACGCCCGCCGCAGCGACACGTTCGCCGATGCGACCAGAAAATGCGGAACTACCCTTGCGATTGAAATCTCCTTCCAGTCCATGGCCAATGGCCTCATGCAGGAGTATTCCTGGCCAACCCGCGCCCAATACCACCGTCATGGTTCCAGCCGGTGCAGGTTTTGCATTCAGGTTGACGATAGCCTGATGTACGGCTTTCTCGGCATAATCGCGCAACACCTCGTCCGTGAAATACGCATAATCAAAACGTCCACCCCCTCCGGCGACGCCTTGCTCCCGTTTCCCGTTTTCTTCGGCGATGACTTGCACCGAGATCCGCACGAGAGGTCGGACATCAGCTGCCAGCAGGCCGTCGCTCCGTGCCACCAGCACCACTTCGTATTCTCCCGCGAGAGACGCCATAACCTGGATAATGCGCTTGTCAACAGCACGCGCGTAACCCTCGAGTTTTTCGAGCAACGCCACCTTGTCGGTATCTTTGAGGCTGGCGATAGGGTCCTGCGGCGAATAAAGTTCGTGTCCCTTGCTGCGCCTGACCGCTTGTACCGACTGCCCGACACCGGTACGCGCAATGGCACGGGTGGCTTCGGCTGCCGAAGCAAGAGCGGGCATGCTGATATCGTCGGAATAGGCGAACGCCGTCTTGTCGCCGCTCACCGCGCGCACGCCTACTCCTTGGTCAATATTAAAGGTGCCGGATTTGACTATACCTTCTTCCAGGGCCCAGCCTTCGGAACGACTATATTGAAAATACAGGTCGGCATATTCGACATGGTGCGTAAGCATTTGACCGAACACTTTCTGCAGTCCGGCGGTATCTATCTCGTGAGGCGCCAGCAGGCACTGGTTGGCGGTGGCGAAAAGATCGGCAGGTTGAATGATGGGTTCTGTGATCATGATATCCAGGGGTCTAAAAAAATCATCGGTAATCTTAACAGTGATGCAAAGTACGGTGATTCAGCGCGGGCAAGCTATTGCGCAAACTGGCCTGATATTCGGGATTAATCTCCGCAACCACTACGCCTGCTCCACGTGGCAGACGATTGAGCACTACCCCCCAGGGGTCGACGATCATGCTGTCGCCATGCGTTTCCCGCCCATTAATATGATAACCCCCCTGTGCGGGAGCAACCACATACGCAAGATTTTCAATTGCACGGGCACGAATCAACGTTTCCCAATGCGCCTTGCCGGTAGTTGCGGTAAAGGCAGACGGAGCAAAAATGATATCCACTTGCCCCATGGAACGGTAAAGCTCCGGAAAGCGCAGATCGTAACAAATCGAAAGGCCGATCCGGCCAAACGGTGTCTCCAGGGCCACGA
Source organism: Nitrosospira sp. (assembly GCA_039914755.1). Lineage (GTDB taxonomy): Bacteria > Pseudomonadota > Gammaproteobacteria > Burkholderiales > Nitrosomonadaceae > Nitrosospira. The sequence goes on from JBDSOQ010000129.1 coordinate 24,745, forward strand.
CTTCACAGCCCGCTTCGATAGTTTCTTCCTCGGCATAGTGCTCGTTCCCGAGCTCCAGGCCAAATAGATGTATCTTGTCGTATCGGGCAACCTGCTTCCCCTTGTCATCATACACCAGGCAACTATTTCTAACCTTGTCCGGCTTCGACGATACCAGCGGTACAGAACCGCCCACTAGCCAGATACCGAGGCGCTTCGCGATATTGCTCAGGAATTCCTGTATCGGCCCGCTATCAACCTGCTCGCGCACTGCTACCTTATCCGCATCCTCCATGCCCATAATACAGAAATATTCAGGTAGCGCCGCCAGCTTGGCCCCTTGGGCGGCGGCTATTTCAAGTAGTCGGGCAGCCTCTTCCAGGTTGCCGGCTATTTTTGGTCCCGTCGACATCTGAATGGCGGCAATACGGACAGGCCCGCTTTTTACTTCTCTTGAGACATCCGTGTCGTGAACGGCTGAGTTATCAAACATTATTATGGTGCAGATTCCATAGACCGCAACAAGAAGGCTTCAGTTCACCCATATTGAGTTCACCCATACTTAGCGCCCTGGATAAATCAAGCGTGGTAGGACAGGTGAGACAGAGTAACTGAAAACGATATCTTTATAAAGGGCGCGCTTAAAGCGAAATGTAGTGAAACACATCGCCGAAAGTGGACTTGTTGCAATCGAATACCTATTTAGCAGCCTCAGAGGCTTTGTACCAAGGCGGCGGTTCAGGACACAACACCTTGGAGGAGGGGACGAGACGCGCGGTCCATCAACAGGTACAGAGAGTTCTGGCGGCCCGAGCCGAGTCAACAGTGCGCCCTTCCGGCGCGTCCGTGCACCTTGCTTGACGAGAGCAAACGTTATGGCTGTTGGAGCATCCGCGGCAACAGCCATAACGTTTGTCAATTCGAACCTGCCCGCTTTGGTGAAGGTACTACTGGCAGATTAAGTGCCCGATTAAGGATAGTCAGCGATAGACGATGGACTTTGATCTACCCGTTCTTGAGGGATGACTTGCCAAGCTCCAACCTGAAGGGCTTATTCCTTCCTCGCAGGAAAATTTCGATTACGGTTGCCACACGATTCCAGCCGGCACTTTTGAACGCTCTTAAAGACGGCGTATTCGATCGCCAGACGCGCGCATATACGTACTTGAACTCTCGACGAGACATATCTCCTGTAGCGAACTGTATGAGGTTTTTACCGATTCCCTGCCCGCGCATGTCGGGAAGAACGAATAATTGCACCAACTTCGCTTCTTGATTTGTGAGCGGCCAGAAGTTTCTTTTCCTATAGCGCTCCCCGTGCCAGAAAAAACATAGACCGATGATCCGAGAACCTTCAATACAGGCATACGCGTTAGTATTCTCCCCATGATACCAGGCTTGATCGGCAATTATCCTATCTCCGGCGCTGTCAATTTCCTTTTTTTCGATTATCTCAAACCTTAATCCGTCTGTTAATAAAGGTTTTTCTTCGGCGCAGTTGCGCCTATAGATATGGTAGAAGGAATAATCTCGAAGCAAAAGCCGAGCCAAGCTTTTAAGGTGTTTTGTCATGAACAATATCAGGTTCCGAATAACAGCATCACTTTATTGACTGCAGGTGTTGAGTTTATTGAGCTGCGTAAAGTTTGCCTATTGGACTGAAGTACATCTTTTGCGAACGGGTCTATATCGTCACTCGCGAATTGCGCTGATTGGCGCGAAATGCATTTTTTCTGATATGTACCTATCGACCCTATATACCTATTTTAGCTGCAAGGGCTCGCATTTATCCTTGGATAAGAATTGCATCGGTGCAAACCGGCGCAGCAGGGAAGAGCGTTTGGGATAACAAAATAGGACCCGGATCAGTATGGCTAAGCATCCGAACGGTGGTCAAAATGGATGGGCGGATTCAGATGCCGATGTCGTCATATTCCATATGAGGGAGACCTCGATTACGATGTCTCATTGCCCCTCCCGCGATCGATCCTTGCCATCATGATTCCGGTTCGGGAAATTTCGGAATTCGACTGACGCGCTATCCGCTGCGCTCCGTTCATTTGTAGTTGATTTGGGGCCTCTGGCGTCATGGATGCAGTTTACATTGGAGAATCGTCCCAGAAAGCTGACTGGTGTCGCGTTCAATAAAAGTCGCTAAACGCCGTCTACCTCACCCAATTTTATTGTTTATATTCGCTTGATTCGTGTGCTCCCCCGGCCTTTTTGATAACGGTCGGATCGGTCCAGGTACCGGTAATGTCGTATTCATTGGATGGGGTTGGGTTTTGCATTGCCGTATTTGCAATTGCAGAGGCCACGCCGACCACCGGAGCGGCCAATCCTAATGACGGATTAACTATGATATGCAATTTCTGGGTTTCTGCTTCCAGGTTTATTTCCCCGTTTATGGCAACCTTTGCAGCGGGTCCTTCTATTTTGAGATCGTCGGTAACGGCTACCCCACGGCCGATCTTTACATCGCCAGAGATATTGTCGAAACCGAAGCCTTCGCTGAACACATCATGTAAGTCCAATGTGATTCTTCGTGGTAATGATCGCAGGTCGAAAATACCGAACAGTCTGCCAATTCCCGGCTCGAATCTAGGAAACTGCCCTCGCCTGGCACTCACCTTGAAGCTGCCTGACAGCGTAGGATAATCTACTGATTGAGGACCGCCGGACCACGATAAAACGCCCTCGAGCTTGCCGCTGCCGCGTTTTACGCGATCCGGATGGCCGAGGCGTGCCAGAAACAGGCCAATATCACTCGCCTCTACCGTAAGATTGGCTCGCATAACGGGTTGTGTGGCGCGATTGTGCCATAGGCCGCGCGCCGTTATTGAACTGTCCGGATTGGATATATGCAATTTCTTGATGTGCCAGTTTCTCTCCTCCTGGTTGGCTATCAGTTCCAGTTGGCCCAGTTGTTTCTCGCCAATAAAAAAGTTATCCGCCGTTACGTCAAGGGCAGGCAAGTCTTTTTCCTGCTGGGTTTGTGCTCGTACCGTTGATGTGGGTGGGTGAGAATTGGCGGGAATAATCAACCTGTTCAATCGAGCCACTATTTTACCGTTGCCGGATGGGTCCCAGCTGATACCCCCATTGATTTGCTCGCTTGTGATGGTGGAATACCATATCCCGTCTTCCCGGTCTGCGTTCAGCGTGACATCTTTCAAGCGCCTTCCCAGAAAGTCGAGCGCGCCAATATGGAAATTGATGCTTGTCAGGCCGAGACCCGGCCCGGGTTCATTACTACCTTGCGCCAGCAAGCTGCGCCATCGGTCCAGATTCAGGGATGGTACTTCGCCAGTCGCCGATATACCGTTCCGGGGCAAAATGGCGGGCGCCGTGCCAAAACTTACAATGCCCCTCTCTATACGATAATTGCCGGCATCGTCCCGGCCGCATTCGAATTTTGCCGTTACCAGATCGCCATAGCTCAAGCTTAGCTCGTCGCTATTCAAATCCATGGCTTTCCTTTCGAAACGTAGCCGTGCAGTATCGGTGGCAGCCTTCGAAAAAGGCTCGGGTAAATCGGAGGTAATGCCGACCAGCGATGATTCGATGGATACATCTGCCGACTTGTTGCGTATATCGACGGTTGCCAGCCAATCGGTATCACCACGCAAATGGCGTCTCCATAACGGTGCGGGTCGCGCTGATCCCTGCGTCGGTTCGCTCATTTTGCTGAGGTTAACCTTACCAGCGGCGGATAAACGTATACTGCCGTCTGGCATATCAGCGGAGTTTATAACCACCGGTCCGCCAAGGAAATGGGCAGTTATATTTTCTGTCTTTATCCTTGAGCCGGTAAAAGCCACGACACCGTTAATGTTATTCAGGTTGGGCAGGCGAGAGCCCGGATCAATGTGATTATCGATAAACCGATAGCTACCTGATACGTTGACCGCTTCGGGATGATCCAGCGGAATATCGAGCTCGAGCAGCAGTCTTCCCTCTCCGGCGATGTTGATGTTATCGACAAGGCTGCCATTGTCGCTGCTGTCCGTGCGCGATGTGGCGAATTTGAAGAATTGCTGCGTCGGGCCGCTTGCTTCCATTTCGCTTCTTAACGTGGCATCGGGCGCAGCCATATCGGCAATGTTCAAGTTCACCCTGCTTAATTTTGTTCCCGAGATATAGGCTTGGGAAGCATCAAATTCCATGCGGCTGTTATGAAATTGCAGATTCCCGGACATATTCTCTATGCGAGGCCATCCAGGGATGCGATCCAGCGTTACCCCGGACACATTTGCCTGTAACCTGAAAATACCGTCTTCACCGTGGGCGAAAGGAAATTGGCTCAGGTCTCCCTTGAGATGAAGCCGGGCTTCCAGCGCTCCCGCCTCGACGATCGAATCGTCGAGCCAGTCGCGATAATTCACCGCCATCGGCATGTAATGCATCAAATAACGTGCATCGGCACGCGTCAGACTGGCTACCAGGTCGATCCTGCCCGGGCTGTCAACTGTGAAGCGGTAAGTTCCATAAGCCAGCCCCGCAGCATTTTTATTAGAAAAGGAAACATTATTGAACCTGAATGCAACGGAATCCTTGTCGGCTAAAACATTCCAGCTCGCCTGACCGGTGATGATATCCAGTGCCAGCGGCACACGAAATACTTCAGGCAATTCCACGGTG
>JBDSOQ010000189.1:0-5810 GCA_039914755.1 Nitrosospira sp.
GCCGCCACTGCCTGATTACTGCAAGCCGGTATGGCATGACTGGCAAGTAGCGGCATAATGGGCGAACTATATATTCGCCACGCTCGAGGCAGATGCATATTCGGAAGATGCAATGACATCTCAGCGATTTTGCTTGCGTCCTGGCAGTCGACCAATTGGTAAATGGACCTGCCTGAAGCATTTGATTTTTTTTACGGATGCCCTAAAATTACAATTAAAAACTGTTACTCACGTGGCCCAATTCTTCTCCATTCACCCGGCTAACCCCCAGTTACGCCTGATACGGCAGGCGGCAGCTATCGTACGCGCCGGGGGTGTCATCGCCTACCCTACCGATTCGTGTTATGCGCTGGGAGGCCAACTGGGCGACAAGAACGTCATGACGCGCATTCGCGCCATTCGGCAAGTGGGTGAAAATCATCACTTTACCCTGATGTGCCGGGATCTGGCCGAAATCTCCCGCTACGCGAAGTTCGATAATCGCGAGCACAGGCTGCTCAAGGCAAGCACACCCGGCAGTTATACTTTTATCTTCCAGGCGACACGGGAAGTGCCGCGCCGCTTGCTGCATCCGAAACGCAACACCATCGGCGTGCGGATTCCCGATCATCCCGTGGTTCAGGCGTTGCTCGCAGAGTTGGATGAGCCGTTGTTGAGTTCCACCCTGATATTGCCCGGGGATGAGCTTCCCTTGAATGATGCGGGGGAAATCCGCGCGCGGCTGGAGCACCATGTCGAGCTGGTGCTGGACGGCGGCGCATGCGGCCTGGAGATGAGTACCGTAGTTGATTTGACCGGGGATACGCCGGAAATCACTCGGCAAGGCAAGGGCAGCCTTGAACCTTTCGGAAAGATGCATGGATAGCATCATCCAGAGTATTGCCATTTATGCACTGCCGGTAATTTTTGCCATTACGCTGCATGAAGCCGCGCATGGCTATGTGGCCAAGCACTTCGGCGATCTCACCGCCTATTCACAGGGACGCGTCAGCCTTAATCCGCTTCGGCATATCGATCCCATCGGTACAATTCTGCTTCCCCTGGTAACACTGTGGCTGGGCGGCATCCTGTTCGGCTGGGCAAAACCGGTACCGGTCAACTTCGCGGCAGTGCGTAGCCCCAAGCAGGATATGCTTTGGGTAGCATTGGCTGGGCCGGGTGCAAATCTTTTCATGGCGCTGGTGTGGGGGTTCATGATCAAGGTTGGCCTCGATCTGCCTGAGAGCGATCTCTCGACGCCTTTGATTTTGATGGGCGAAGCAGGTATCAAAATCAATGTAGTATTAATGGTGCTGAATCTGCTGCCACTACCGCCGCTGGACGGTGGCCGCGTGGCGGTAAGCCTGCTGCCGCCCCATTTGGCACAGCATTTTGCAAAGATTGAGCCTTACGGTTTTATGATACTCGTGCTGCTTTTGATGACTGGCATACTGGGTGCGGTGATCGGACCTTTTATCGCAATTACGATACAGTTGGTGGCATGGGTATTTGGATTCGAAGTGTAGTGAACGTTGACCAGGAATTCTGGCCAAGGATAATTGAGGGTAAGTAAAGTATGTTCGCTGATCGGGTTTTGTCGGGGATGCGCCCCACCGGTGCCCTGCATTTGGGGCATTATCACGGCGTGCTGAAGAATTGGGTAGAGCTGCAGCACCAGTTTGAATGTCTGTTCTTCGTTGCCGACTGGCATGCTCTCACGACTCACTACGATACGCCGGAAGTCATCGAGCAACATGTCTGGGATATGGTGATAGATTGGCTTGCCGCGGGCGTGGACCCAGCACAGGCAACATTGTTCATCCAGTCGCGGGTGCCGGCTCACGCCGAACTGCATTTGCTGCTCTCGATGATTACACCGCTGGGTTGGCTGGAACGCGTACCCTCTTATAAGGATCAGCAGGAAAAATTGTCCGAGAGAGAGCTGAGTACTTACGGCTTCCTGGGTTATCCCCTGCTGCAAAGCGCGGATATTCTCATTTATCGCGCCACGCGCGTGCCAGTGGGCGAGGATCAGGCGCCACATATCGAGTTTACCCGCGAAATTGCCCGTCGCTTTAACCACATATATGGCAAGGAAGCGGGATTCCGCGAGAAAGCGGAGGCGGCAATAAAAAAACTGGGTTCAAAAAAATCCAGGGTTTATCGTGAGTTACGAAATCGCTACCAGGAGCACGGCGATCAACAGGCGCTGGCCGCGGCGAAATCACTGCTGGACGAGCAGCAGAACGTGAGCCTGGGCGACCAGGAGCGATTATTCGGGTATCTCGAAGGTGGCGGAAAAATGATTCTTTCCGAGCCGGAAGTAATGCTCACTCTCGCTTCGAAAATGCCGGGGCTGGATGGACAGAAGATGTCCAAATCGTACAATAACACCATCAGCTTGCGGGAGGATCCCGCCGGTGTGATAAAGAAAATTCGCACCATGCCGACGGACCCGGCGCGTGTCCGGCGCAACGATCCTGGCGATCCCGCCAAATGCCCGCTGTGGCAATTCCACCTGGTCTATTCGAGCGAGGAAACCAAAAAATGGGTGCAGGAGGGTTGTGTGAGTGCCGGTATCGGCTGCCTGGACTGCAAGCAGCCTGTCATCGATGCGATATTGGCCGAACAGAAACCCATGCATGAACGCGCCCGGATGTATGAGGAAGATCCCAGCCTGGTGCGGAACATCATCGCCGATGGATGTGAGAAAGCCGATAGGCTGGCCCAGGAGACCATGCGGGACGTCAGGGAGGCAATGGGGCTGGATTACGCTTGAGCGCTTCTGGGGCTTTTCATGGATTTGTCTGGTGTAGTGCCTGTGGCTCCATGGGATAGCAGGCACATGCAGAGCGCGCGCGGATATTGCGGATATTCAAGGTGAACGATTCTTCTTACTCTTCCGTCGCTAATTCGGTGGCGAAGATCCGTGGTGAACCACTAGCCGAACTGCCTTCGGATTTGTATATTCCGCCGGATGCGCTGGAAGTATTTCTCGACACGTTCCAGGGACCGCTCGATCTGCTGCTTTACCTTATCCGCAAACATAACCTGGATGTGTTGGATATTCCCATGGCGGAGCTTACGCGGCAATATATGGAGTATATCGAAATGATGCGGGCTAATAAACTGGAGTTGGCGGCGGAATATCTCCTGATGGCCGCAGTTCTGATCGAAATCAAATCTCGTATGCTGCTGCCGCTGCCTGTTTTGTTGGCTGAGGAGGAAAGTGACCCGCGCGCCGAACTGGTGCGGCGTCTTCTGGAATACGAACGGATGAAAGTCGCCGCGCAGAGACTTAATGAGTTGCCGCAAGCCGGGCGTGATTTTACGGTAGCTGGAATTCAAATTGATCAAGCAGTGATTGAGTACTTGCCTGAAGTCAGCGTGGATAATCTCCGCGACGCCTGGCTTATGCTGATGACGCGCTCCAATGTGAATCGGCGGCACCATATCACTCGGGAAGAGCTTTCGGTTCGGGCCCATATGAGCCGGATTCTGCATCAATTACAGGGACAAAACTTTGTCGAGTTCAACGAATTGTTCAATTCTGCTGCCGGGGTGCCGGAACTGGTGGTAACTTTTCTGGCGTTGCTGGAGCTTGTCAGGGAGAACCAGGTGGAGGTAAGTCAGCCTCGCGCTTTCGGGATTATTTATGTCAGGCCGATCAGTGCCCTCATCGCCAGTTAGTATTGCTGAGGCGTCCAATCCTCGGGGGATTAAACAAATTCTGGAGGCGGCGCTGCTTACCAGCCAGGACCCATTACCGTTAGCGGAACTGAAGAAACTGTTCAATGGGGAACTGAGTGCGGAAGTTCTGCGTCGGCTGCTCGAAGAGTTGCGCCAGGACTGGGATGGGAAGGGCGTGGAACTGGTGAGTATTGCCGGTGGCTGGCGCTTTCGTGCCCGGCCGGAGATGCAGGAATTTCTTGACCGGCTTAATCCCCAGAAACCGCCGCGATACTCTCGTGCGGTGCTGGAAACGCTTTCCATCATTGCGTATCGCCAACCAGTAACACGCGGTGACATCGAGGAAATACGAGGTGTCGCTGTCTCGGGGCCTGTGCTCAAGGCGCTGGAGTCGCGTGGCTGGATAACAACTGTCGGGCATCGCGACGTCCCCGGTCGACCGGCCTTGTACGCAACGACGGCAGGTTTTCTCAACGATTTGAATCTGTGTTCCATCGAGGAGTTGCCACCCCTGGAAGAATTGGGGTCGCTGATCGAACCCGAAGGCACCATGGAAATGACGTCGGATCAAGTTCAGGCTGCCCCCCCGAACCCTACAGAGTCAGAAACGCCCCTTTTGCAAGCTTCGCCGGCATCACAAGTCCCGCCAGTCCCTTAGACAGCCCCGGCGCCTAAGGTGGTTGAGCAAAAATAACTTTTGCGGTGGGCGCTTGGCTTGTGATGCGCCAACCCACCGAGCAGTGAAACCAGCCGGTGCTGATCAATGCACATGATCCCCCGGCGGAGGCAATATCTCCTTTTCCCTATTAAGCTGAGCGACCTGCTGCATCAGCATCTCCGTGCTGGACCAGCCCGGGCCATCCGCATCCGGGATCCAGCGCGCACGCAGATAACCGAAGCGGTCCACCAGGAACTCCATGTGCGGCGGCAACGTGCCCTCCCCCAGCAGATCGGCCTTGTTCAGCGTGCGCCGGAACAGCTTATAGCTCTGCACGATCTCGTGCGCGCCGTCGACCACCAACGGGAAGGGCACATTGGCCTGGATTTGCTCCAGCTCGTGCGCGTCCGGGTCATCCTCCGGCACCGCCAGCAACACCGTATTGGCCGCGGCCAGCCGGGCATCGAGATCGCGCAGCTGCGCCAGCCGCTCGCGCGACTGCGGCCACGAGAACAACACCAGCAGCACATTCTTCTTGCAGCGGAAGTCCTTCAGGGTGCCGCTTGCGCCATCCTGCGCGGTATAGGAGAAATTGGGCGGGCCCATGCCGGGCTGCGGCTGTTCCGGCTTGACCTGCGGGCTCATCAGGCGTGCCTGGTAGCCGCGCGACATGGCGTGCAGGAAATTGACCACGTCCCAGCGGTCCTCCTCCGAGAGCCTGTCGGCAAATTCGGGCATGCCGGTGCCGGGAATGCCGAAGGAGAGCCAGTGGAAGAAGTCGCCGGCGGTATGCTTGGCGGTGTGCGGCTCGGTGAGCATGTCCACCGGCGGCTTGGCGAAGCTCTTGGCCATCACGCCGTTGCCCTTGCCCTGGGCGCCGTGGCAGGGCACGCAGTTCTCGGCAAAGTGGGCCGAGCCGTTGGCGATGGAAATGGTATCGAACGGCACCGGCGTCTTGCGGTAGGTTTCGGGGTAGGCGTCCACCGCCAGGGGCGGCAGGCCCACGCCCAAGGCCACGGCGGCCAGCAGGAGCGGAATGCCCAGGCGGCGCTTCATGTTCCACTTTCGGCTACGCCCGAACGCGATCGCCGCGCCGGCGGCGGCCAGCAGCGCCAGGCCGCTCCAGACGCGCAGCATCACGCTCGGGTCGCCCCAGGTGGCGGCCAGGGAGAAGCGGAAGGAGTAGGGCCAGTTCTGGATGATGGCGTGCTTGGCCGGAACGGTATTGGCGACGATGGTGGCCAGCAGCACAATGCCCAGCGCGAGGACGAATTCGAAGCTGACCCACTTGCGCAGCCGGTGCCCGCCAGCCGCGGCCAGGCCATCGGCGTGCTGGGCCAGCAGCGGCAGCCAGCCGCGCGCGCGCGCGGCGATGACGAGCACCACCAGCAGCAGGGCGATCTTGCCGTTGAGCAGCCAGCCGTATTCGGTGGCGACCAGGGCGCTGTAGCTGCTGTCGACCATGCGGTAGGTAATGAAGATG
>JBDSOQ010000172.1:0-9755 GCA_039914755.1 Nitrosospira sp.
CGCCAAAGCTGTGTGACGCAGGATCTTCGTGATCATACGCTTCCGTCTCTACAATGCGTCCCCCGACCCCATCGAGGAGTAAGGTTGCGCCTATCAGAGACCGAGCCACGTCAACGGACGGGGCGGAAAAATCAATAAATGATGGCGAGGTTGCATTCATGCCAGCAATTTTATACGGATAGCCTGAGAACCGAAACCACCTCCTGGACGTTTGGACCATTTTCTAGAAAGTAACCGGCATAAGCGGAATTTGGGCTTATGGAAGATTCGTGGCATCATTTAAACGGCTATCGGCGTATCGATGAAATAGCCAATGCCCGTTTTTGGAGAGATTCCGCTTTTTCTGGCTGATATATGCACCGATATAGCGTGGCCAGACTCTTCAGCGTGATGGTTACACTCGAATGGTTTGGGCCGAAGCTCTTCTCATTTATCCTCAGCGCCCGCTTATAGAGCCGTTCCGCTTGCGTATATCGAGCTTGACCCGCATAAAGCGCACCCTGATTGTGTAGGGTGGTGGCAACATCGGGATGATGCGGACCCAGGGTTTTCTTTGAAATCTTCAGCGCGCGCTTAAGAAGTGGCTCGGCCTGGGCATACTGCCGCTGCGCGAGATGCAGCAATGCAAGGTTATTTAAATTCGTGGCAACATCGGGATGGTGCGGGCCCAAGGTTTTCTCGCCAATTTGCAATGCACGTGCAAGAAGGATTGCTGCGTTTTGAAACTGCCCCAATGCGCGCTGCATCTCAGCCAGATTGTTCAGGCAGATCGCCACCACCGGATTATTGGGGCCGAACCTGCTTTCCGAAATCTCCAGCGCTCGCTGAAGCAGATGTTCGGCTTGCGCATAGCACTTTTGATCGCGGTAGAGCGTAGCCAGGTTATGCAGGCTCATAACAATCTCGGGATGATTCGGCTCCAGGGCTTTTTCCCGAATATTCAATGCACGGAGAAAAAGCGGCGCAGCCAGCTCGAGGTTTCCCTGCGCGTGGTGAATCTCGGCCAGATTGCTCAGGCTGGCTGCTACATTGAGATCGCACCCGCCCCAGCGCTGTTTCCACAGCAGCAGCGCTTCTTCCAGAAGCGTTTCGTTTTCAGCGCGTTTCTTTCCCGCATAATGCATCACCACTGGATTGTTCCGTGCGGTGACTGACCCAGGATGATGCGCCACAAACGCTTCCTTCGCATTTTGCAGAGAATTCCTCGGGGCCGTGGTAGCGCGCAGGGGATTCCCTTGCTTATCCGCCTTCACTATACCTCCACAATGGTTGCAGCTTGTGAACGGTTTCCACAATGACGGCCATTTAACTCGGGATTAGCCGGCATGAATAGCTGTAATATCTTACAGGCTAGCCGATATCAACCGCGTTTGCGGTGCGGCGAGCGTCAAAACGCGCATCTCCGAAAAGGAAGAAAGAATGTCGTCACCCATGCTGATGATTGCCGCAACTTTGCTTTTCGCAACGATGGGTATGTGCGTGAAGTTCGCTTCCGCGGACTATAGTACGGCCGAAATCGTGTTCTACCGTGGCGTCATAGGGGCAGCCACCATGATGCTGCTTACGCGCGTACATGGCCAAACGCTTCGCACCCGCCTGCCGGCAATGCACTTCGGGAGGAGCCTGGCAGGCGTGTGTGCGCTCGGTCTCTGGTTTTATGCAATCGGCGCTTTACCGCTTTCCACTGCGGTGACATTGAACTACATGTCGCCAATCTGGATGACGCTGCTGCTTCTCGTCAGGGCTGCTCTCGGTGGGGGCAACAAGGTTGATAGTCGTTTGGCAGGTACAGTGCTTGCCGGTTTCGCTGGCGTGATCTGTATCCTCCAGCCAACAATGGCGGGGGATCAGCTAAGGGCGGGCCTGATGGGTCTGCTCTCGGGTCTGCTTACCGCGCTCGCTTACCTGCAGGTGGTCGCTCTTGGCAGGGCCGGTGAACCGGAGGCTCGTGTCGTGTTTTATTTCTCGCTGTGCAGTATCTGCGCCGGTGCCGCGGTCGTGCCGCTGGCCAGCGGCTGGCATACCCATACTCTCAAAGGCCTGGGCATGCTGCTCGCTATCGGTTTGCTGGCAACATTCGCACAACTGCTGATGACGCGCGCCTACGCTACCGGCCGCATACTCGTCAATGCCAGCCTCCAATACCTGAGTATTGCGTGGTCCTACATATATGGCGTGCTGCTATTCAGCGACCCGGTGACGGGCATGGCGCTGCTCGGCATGGGTTTGATAGTGGCCGCCGGTATAATAGCTGCGAAATTACGCCAGTCTGCCGGCGCTTCCAAGCCAATCAGTAAATGTGACGGCATATTGAATGACAGCGAACACCATTGAGCACCGATACCTTGTCGGGGTTCCTTGATCCAGCCGCGATCAAATCACTTCGCTGTAACGTCATCGCACCAATTCTTCGAGCTCACATTTCTGATGATGCTCCACAGAGACACCCGCGCGTGCCGCTTCACACGCGTTTCCGTAGGTCTTGCCGTCGCAACCGCAAACAGGTCTGTGCTCTTTGGTGCAGATGCCGGGTATGGCCTTGCAGGTTCCCTGCGCATCGTGAATTTTGCATTGCCCGGCACCGACCTCACAGTATTGCGCATCGGGGCATAACGTTCACAGAAGTCCGCCACAGTCCAATGGTTCGATGGGTTCGATTTCCTTGCAGCGGTCCGTTAATTCCACCTTGACAAAGGTTCCGGGTTTCGGACGAATAGAACGCAGTTGCTCGACGAAATTGCGAAATTCACGCGGTGTTGAGCTAAGGCCTGCTTCCGCGCAAGCGGATAAACCCACCTTGGTTGATGTTGGACCACCCACTCTGGGATAATAAACATCGAAAGTATCGACGGTATCGGAGGCAATGGCATTGCCGACCGCTTTTCGGACCAATTCCAGCGATGCGCCATCCACGTTGTCGTCGGTACTGCCGACGCTGATGATAACGGCACTGGCCGCATTACCGCTCTCGGCGAATGAAGATGTGCCTGGAAGGAGGCTGAACCCTGCCAGAAAAATATAAATTAATTTTTTCACTTTTCCTTGACTGAATAGCAGGGTGCGAAAATAAGCGAACTGGCGACGAGCACACTTATCGCTCCAAGGTTTGCTACTTGACTAATAATAAATAACAACCATGAGCCCAGTAACCCTCAGACCTCAAAGCTGTCCCAATCAGGAAGCAGCCTGGCGTACAGAATGGCGCTGCGGCCCGAATTCACTCGGCCGCAGCAATCAGGATATCCATGTCTGAGTTCTGCGATAATTTTTTGCTATATTAGATCAATTTGGTCCGATAGACCCACCTTGCTCATACTTTGGGTCTTTTTTCGGCTTTCCTTCCTTATCCACAGGGAAATCGGGTACTTTGGCATCTTTATCTTTGCTCCGTTCCAATTTTTTTTCCTGATCCACATACCCCATATCCATTCCATCACTACCTTGGCCAGAAGCGCCACTACTATCGGTAGGATTACTACCGGTAGAACCGCTTTGTCCGGCTGAACTTCCGGGACCGGGTTTGTTGCCGCCGTATTGGGCCTGGGCTACGCCCGCAACACTAAATACCGCCATGCTGGCCAAGGCTAAAAAAGATGATGTAGAGAATAATTTCATGGCTGTTCCTTCTTGTCTATCCAGCAATATTGCTGTGTTTAAGAGGTTACGTACCGTCTCGCAATGCTTCAGTGCGGTAACACACCAAAAACACTCTCCATTCCATGATAACCGGGTATTACACGATACTTGCTACGGCCGAAAGCCGGTGCGCCAATTCAATGCCAATGCTTTTACTGATAATATTGGAAAAAGTCGAGGGAACTGTTCTTTGCCCAGCGCCGTATGGATGTGCCACGGCGATACTGGACGGCACATCCCGAATGTTCAGTACGCGCTCTATTACTCACTACACTCACACTCAAGTAATAGGTGGGCCTGTGGCAGCCAGGCGTTCCAAGGCAGGGTCACATATATACGGATTATGCGATTCAGTACCGCAAAGACAAAGAGACCAAGCAAAACGGGGTCATCCAATTAAATTCACAGCGGAATCGATAAATAACATCTTGAAATGTTGGGCTCTGGTTGTGTCGATAGGCGCGAACGTCGGCTGGACTCAGCCGTTTGTCATTGATACTAAAGGTGGCCCTAAAATCGGGAGCGATGATGGCAACGTTGAAATGGCCGATGCGTACTCGAGCGACATATTCGGAAAACCTAAAATCATGAGCGATGATGGCAACTTTGAAATGGTTCTCGGTGGTCGCGCCCATCTTGACGTGAATTCATTCAACGACGATAAACCCGATCCCGCGTATCCGGCTTTTGGCAGCCAGATATCCGGCGATGGCTCGCGAAACGGCTTCGATTTTCGCCGGGGTTGGCTCGATGTCTCGGGCAAATATTATGATCTGACTTACATAGTGCAGAACAATTTCACTAACGGGCTTACTCCCAACGGCCTCCTCCGAGTCTGGGCTTCGATCGGGCTCGGCCCGGGCCGATTGACAGTCGGCCAGTTCAAGGCTCATCGCAGCATGGAGGAACTGACCTCATCAAATGATATAACCATGATGGAGCGCCCTTCGAACTCATCCTCCGGCATTTTTGCAGGGCGTCAATGGCTCATGGGTGTGGGTTACCAGGGTGTCTTCGCAGACCAGCTTGGTTATGCGGTGGATGTCATGAGTCTCACACGTATCGGCATGCCCATAGCGGGTTCAAGCTATGGCGGCCGGCTATACTGGGTGCCGCGCGCGAAAGAAGGCGATACGCTCCATTTCGGCTTGTCTTACAGCATCGATACGCCAGCCGCCGGATCACTTGCTCCCAAGGTGGTTGACGTTTATGGCGGCCGGCAGGGTTTTATTCAATCCTATGGCGTTGCCGGCGCAGCAATGGGACCATCCGGCAACAGAAGCGAGGCTACATTTGCGCTGGAAGCAGCTTATGCGCTGGGGCCTGTCACCTTGCAAGCCGAATACGCTGCGGTAAAACTCGACAATACTCATCTATTGGGTGGTATGCAGAAGGATTCCCACATACAGTCATATTACGTTCAGGCGAGCTGGTTTGTAACCGGTGAACGGACAATTTACCGGAAAGAGCTTGGTATTTTCAGCAAGCCCAAGCCGCTCGGAAAGTGGGGAGCCGTCGAGATTGCCGCGCGTTATGACGCAATGGAGAATAAGGACCAGAGCCTGGCCGAGAATCCATGCGGTACCGGCACAAGCAAATGCCATGCCCAGGTAATCACGCTGGGGTTGAATTGGTATGTTCGGAAAGGGGTACGATTAATGCTCAATTATTATCTTACCAAAGCGGATATCGGAAATGCCGGCCCCGGCACACCGAACCGTAAGGACAGTCCCTCCGTTATTTCCTTCCGCACCCAGCTAAGTTTTTGATGAGGGTAAGAAGCGGGGGAGGGTAAGTTGTCTTATTACATCCGTTCGATGTATTCGCCGCTGTCCGTATTGATTTTGATCTTTTCGCCCTGGAGGACGAATGGCGGAACCATGACAACAAGGCCGGTCTCCATCGTGGCGGGCTTGTAAGAACTGGTGGCGGTGGCCCCTTTCAAGTTGGGTTCGGTGTCTGTGATAGTCAGCACTACGCTGGAGGGAAGCTGTACGCCGATTGCGCGATCATGGTGGAAATTGACTTGCACGTCCGTGTTCGGCAGCAGGTATTCATACTGGCTCTCAAGAAACTCCTGCGACAGGCCCAATTGCTCGTAGTTTTCCTTATCCATGAAAATATAATTGTCACCTTCCTGGTAGAGAAAAGTCATGTCGCGCGGCTCGACAAAAGCGCGTTCCACTTTGTCGTCGGTACGGATGCGCTGGTTGGTTTTAGTGCCTGCTTCGATATCCTTCATCTCTACCTGCATGAATGCCCCACCTCGGCCTCCAACATGAACGTGGTAACATTTCAGGACGCGCCAGATGCGCTTGTCCCATTCGATCAGGTTGCCAACGCGGATTTCCGTTGCAAGAACTTTAGCCATTATTGTTCCAGTGAATCAAGAAAACGCGCATTTTACTATAAAAAGCTCTCGATAACTCCATGCAATCAATGTTCTCGGCGGATTGCCGCCAGTGTCATCGTTTGGCCCGATTCCTGGACGAAGTGAAAATTCGTTATCCGGATTATCACGCCCGCCCCGTGCCGGCTTTTGGTGATGTGATGCCCAAGCTCCTCATTATCGGTCTGGCTCCCGGAATGCATGGTGCAAATCGTACCGGCCGACCCTTTACCGGTGATTTTGCCGGGATATTGTTATATCGGACCTTATATAAATTCGGCCTCGCCAACCATGAAGGTTCGGCTTCGGTGGAAGATAATTTGCAGCTCATGCATTGCCGCGTCACTAACGCCGTCAAATGTCTTCCCCCCGAAAACAAACCCGAGCCAGGCGAGATCAGGCAATGTAATGGATATCTGGCGGCCGAGATCGCTGATTTCACAAAAGACGGGGGCACCGCGCTGCTCGCTCTCGGCGGGGTTGCTCATCGGGCAGCGCTCATGGCACTGGGGCTCAAGCAAAAAGCTTATCCATTCGGCCACGGCGCCATCCATGAGTTAACTGCCTGCCCGGCATCCGATAGCTTGAAACCCGGCAGCCTGACACTATATGACAGCTACCATTGCAGCCGTTACAATACCCAGACTCGGCGTCTGACTGCAGAGATGTTCGAACAGGTATTCGCGAAGATTTGCAGCGACCTGGCTTTTCATCAGAAACTGGAGACTACTAACCCATGCCCTACGTCAATATACGCATTGCCGGCACCCTCAGCCGCGAGCAGAAGAAACAGATTGCTCAGGAAATAACCGATACGCTTGAGCGAGTCGCGCACAAACCGAAATCCTATACCTACATTGCTTTCGATGAACTGCCTCACGAAAGTTGGGCCATCGGAGGCAAGCTGCTGGGTGAGGGGGACTGATCGCCTTGGCGGCAGAGTCTACTTTCGACGCCAAGGCATTTTATTCGAGCCTGCCATCGCAGCCGGGAGTCTATCGCATGATGAATGCGGCAGGGCAGGTGGTGTATGTCGGCAAGGCTATCGATCTCAGAAAACGCGTTTCATCGTATTTTCAGAAAAGCGGCCTGGGGCCCCGCATGCAATTGATGGTTTCCCAAATCGCGGGAATAGAAACCACGGTGACCCGCTCGGAAGCAGAAGCACTGCTGCTCGAAAACAACTTAATAAAAAATTTAACTCCTCGCTTTAACATACTGTTTAGAGATGACAAATCGTACCCGTACGTTATATTGAGCGGCCATCGTTTTCCCCGGCTTGGGTTTCACCGCGGCGCACTGGATAAGAACCATCATTATTTTGGTCCGTTTCCAAATGCAGGAATGGTGAGAGAGAGCATACAGCTTCTGCAAAAAGTATTCCGGATTCGTACTTGCGAGGATAGCGTATTCAGCAACCGCACCCGGCCTTGTCTTCTCTATCAGATCAAGCGTTGCAGCGGGCCTTGCGTCGATCTGATCACAGCACAAGCATATAAAGAGGATGCCAGAGACGCTGAGCTTTTCTTGCAGGGCAAGCAGACCGAGGTCCTGGAAAGCATCGCCGGAAAAATGCGGGAAGCCGCGGATTCGCAGGAGTATGAGCAGGCTGCATTGTTTCGCGACCAGATTCAGTCACTGCGAAAAATTCGGGAAAAACAGTTCGTCGATAGCGGCAAGGCGCTGGATGCCGATGTGGTTGCCTGCGTTGCCGAGACCAACGGCGGAGGAAGGGCCTGCGTCAATCTTGCCATGGTAAGGGGAGGGCGCCACTTGGGAGACAAGAGTTTTTTCCCACAAAATGCGGAAGGGTACGACCCGCCCGAAATGGTGGAGGCTTTTCTGACCCAGCATTATTTCAATCGGAGCGTGCCGAATCTTATCGTCGTCGGCGAGAAAATTCAGCGGGACATCCTTCAAGCCGCGCTCGCCGAGCAATCCGGCCATAAGGTGGTTATCAACTGTAATCCGATCGGCGAACGGCGTATATGGCTGGATATGGCGGCGGAAAACGCGCGTCTGGCGCTGGAGCAGATGCTGAACCGGCAGGCCAGCCAGGAAGAGCGTTTGCAGGCCTTGCAACAGGCCCTGGATATGTCCGGTCTTGGCCGCATCGAATGTTTTGACATCAGTCATACGCTGGGCGAAGCGACCATCGCGTCCTGCGTGGTTTATGACAACTTCGCCATGCGCAACAGCGAATATCGCCGCTACAACATTACCGGCATTACGCCTGGGGACGATTACGCCGCAATGCGCGATGTCCTTTCCCGGCGCTATCATAAAGTTGCCGAAGGCGAGGGAAGTCTGCCTGATCTGATCCTGATCGATGGCGGCAGAGGCCAGGTCAGCGTTGCGCGCGATGTACTGGTCGAGCTTGGGCTGAATGGCGCGAATCTTTTGGGCGTGGCTAAAGGTGAGGCGCGCAAGCCCGGACTGGAACAATTGATTTTCCCGGGAGCGGAAAAGCCGCTACAATTGCCAAGGGATCACCCCGGATTGCATCTGATTCAGCAGATTCGGGATGAAGCTCACCGTTTTGCAATTTACGGCCACCGCGCCAAGCTTGGTAAATTACGCACCAGCTCAAGTTTACAGAAAATTGATGGTATCGGCGCCAAGCGTCGGCAAAGCTTGCTAGCACGGTTTGGCGGGCTGAAAGGCGTGCAGACCGCAAGCATTGAAGAACTGCAGCAAGCGGATGGCATCAGCCGTGCGCTGGCGGAGAAAATTTACAGGGAATTGCACTGATTGCAAAGGGTTTATATCAGTTCCAACCATATAGACGTCCCGAGCTCGGAACAGCTTATTGCCGCTGAGGCGTAATCCAAAAATGTTGACCCCCCATAGACTGATATGAGAGGGAATATTTATTTGAGCAAAAAGTAGTGTCGCGACGAGGCAGGGTAACAATACAATTTGAATCGAAGGTTCGCAACCGGGTTCATCGAAGCAGCACCTTAATGGCATATACTGATCCTTATGCCTCTTAACCTGCCCAACGTGCTGACGTGGATGCGCATCCTGGCGATTCCGCTATTCGTGGGCATATTCTACTTTCCCTCGACATGGTTGTCCCCATCCGAGCAGAACCTGATTTCCACCATCATCTTTACCGTGGCGGCCATCACCGATTGGCTGGATGGTTACCTTGCGAGAGTACTCCGGCAGACTTCGGCTTTCGGCGCATTTCTTGATCCAGTGGCGGATAAGTTGATGGTGGCGGCAGCGTTGATCGTTCTGGTCTACCTGAGCAGGCTTGACGCACTTATCGCCTTCATCATTATCGGCCGCGAAATTACCATTTCAGCGTTGCGAGAGTGGATGGCGCAAATTGGCAAAGGAAAAAACCTTGCGGTTTCCTTTTTGGGAAAACTGAAAACCACGTCGCAAATGGCAGCCATTCCACTGCTGTTGTATCATGAAAAAATAGGTGAAAACTTCAACCCGCAGGAGGTGGGAACATGGTTGATCTATCTGGCGGCAGTACTGACATTATGGTCAATGGGCTACTATCTTAAAGTCGCGATACCGCAGGCGTTGAAGCATGGCTGAAACGTCTCAACCCTGCTCTTATATCGCCTTTTCTTGACAAAGACAGTAGCATCCTTATAATGCCAGATTGTTTTTTTGCGGGAATAGCTCAGTGGTAGAGCACAACCTTGCCAAGGTTGGGGTCGCGAGTTCGAGCCTCGTTTCCCGCTCCAGTCAGTGGGAAAATGGATTCATC